>CAMYKF010000222.1 GCA_947258905.1 uncultured Pirellulaceae bacterium
CGGTCGATGATCGGAGGTGCGCGGGGCATTTGGCACCCGGCAACGACGCACCTGCCAGGATTCCCGGGGGAAGCCAAAAATGAAATCGATCTCCCGAGCCGGCTCGGTGGAGGAAAACGTGAATCGATCTTCGGCGGGCTTGGCAGCGGCGACGGCTCCGCGCGAAAGCAGTTCAATCGTGCGGGATCCGGGCAGATCGTTGAAATCGCCCAGCAAGACATACGGCGCATCGAGCGTGGCCAGGTGTTCGGCCAGTCGCTCGGCCTGGGCAAATCGGAATTCGTCATCGCCGACCCAGTCGAAATGTACGTTGACCACCCAAAAGGACTCCCGGTCGGGCGGCTGTACCCGGCAGGCCAAGGCAATCCTTGGTTCGTTGCCTTCGGGCAGTTCGATCTCCCGCACCTCCTCAATCGGGTGGCGTGACAGGATTGCCATGCCGTACTGACCACCCTGAAAATCCATGAATTTGCCAAAGGCCGCGTGCATGCCAAGTTGCTCGCCCAGGTATTGCGCCTGATCCACTTGGCCGCTGCGGCGTGCATTCCGGTCGACTTCCTGCAAGCCCACCACATCGGGACGCAAGTTCCTTAACAATTCGGCGGTTCGCTGCAGGTCCACGTGACCGTCAGTGCCGAGGCCATGTTTGATGTTGTAAGTGACGGTACGCAACTGGTTGTCCGCCATCGCTGCCGTGGGCCAGTCAAACCTTGCCACGACCGCCGCATGATCCGACGGGAATCCGTCCTTGAATGAATCGATCCGCCCGGAATCAATCGCCTGCAATCCTCCTCCGCGGTAATAAACGAAATCGATGCGATCCTGTTCCTGATCGGTAAATCGCGGTGACCATGTACGATCAGCATCACGGTCAACTTCCGGGTGCGTTTCCCGCCAGGCATCACGATAGCCTTCATCGGCCAGCACGTGGCTGGTGGGCCAGTCGATAACGAGTCCGTACTGGTCGGTTGCCGATGCGATGTAATCACGGTGCGACATGCTGTTGAAGTCGCCCGCAATGATGACCGGAACGTCAGCGTATTGTGGTTGATCCAGTCGTTCGTCAATTTGCTGCTTGATGGTTTCCAGGTCGGCACGGGAGGCTTCGCAAGCCTGCAGCATTTTCTCGACATCATGCGGGTCGCGTGAACCGTCGACCCAGACGTCATCGTTGTAGGGTAACCAGATGGAATAGAATGCGACTCGGCGTTTGTCCGGAAGTTCGATCAACGCGCCGGCGCATTTGAATGGTTCAAACACCGACAGGTCTTCGACGATGGGCCAGCGGCTGTGAATTGAGACATTGGTGCCGCGGGGATGAAAGTGAAACCCCAGTGCCTCGCTGATCAATTCTCCCGAGCCATAAGTTTCCTGCATGGCCACCAGATCGACCTTGCTGTCGCGAATGATCTCGATGACTTTTTGCGGCCCGATTTGTTCACCGTCTTCCCGTCCGCCATGCCAGATATTCCAGGCCATGACGCCGAGGGCCGGCGGCTCCTGAGCAGCCACGGGCTGCAGCGCGCCGGCGACACACAAACAGAGCAGTCCGGCGATGAAGGAGCGACCTGCGACAATCGATTGCATGCTCATGGGAATTATTCAATCAAGGGATGACGCCTCGCGGCGAATAATATGGGATCTTTCACGACACATCATACTTTGCTGAACAAAATTTGCTTATCGAGCGGGTCATATTGCCGGCTCGCGCGGTGGCCAAGCCCGGAGAGATATCAAATTTGCTTGAATACCGTTCAGTCAAGCGGCAAAATTGGCAGCAACGAGATTCCTGACGGCGAGGATTGAGATGAAAACACGATTACGAATTGTCGCTGCATTGCTCAGCGTGTGCTCCCTGGTACTGACGACACCAGCCGTCGTCGCCCAGCAAGATAACCTGGTGCAACACGGCACCTTCGAGGTCTGGGCTGACGGGGCACCGGTGGGCTGGGACCTGGGCATTGGTGCGAACAACGGAGGTGACTCGCCCAAGTCGGTGGCTCGTCAGGGTGAGGGTCCATCCCTGGAGCTTTCCGGAGACGCCTCGACGCTGGCCTGGCAAAGCGTCAGTCAGGATGTGCCTGTCACGGCCGGCAACTCCTATCGTCTGAGCTATGTCATCAAGACGACCGATGTGCGTCGCGAGGTTAATCAGTACGACAACTGCTTCGTCGGTGTGTTTCAGAAGGACCGTCGCGGGCAGCTTGTATCGCGGGATTTCTGGTCCTCCAACATCACGGAATTCACTCCGGCGTCCGCCGTCTTTCGCGCAGGCGACAACGTGGCGGTCGCGCAGGTGCTGGTCTTTTTGTCCAAGTCAGGCACGCTGAATGTCAAGGACATCAGTCTGGTGGAACTCGGTGATGCCGACAACTTTGACATTCTCGTCGACGATATGAACCGCCACTACAGCTACTTTGAGCTCAAGGGCATCGACTGGCCGGAACTCACCGCAAAATATCGCGACCGCGCCAAGGCTGCCGCGGATACCGACGAATTCGTGGATGTCGTCACGGACATGCTGGCCGAGATGAAGGATGTGCACACATGGGTCGTTCACGACGGCAAGCGCAAGAGCAAGTTCAGATCCGGTTTCGATGCCAATTTCAATTTTCAGGTCGTCGACCGGGATCTGGACGATATCCAGCGAATCGGCCGATTTGGACTGGTGGGCAAAACCGAAGATGGCTTGGGTTACGTGCGCATCAATACGCTCGCGGGCATCGATGACCGGGCGCTGCGCGAGATGATCGGAGCGATTGAAGGTCTGTTTGACGCGCCGGGGATCATCATGGATTTGCGACGAAATCAAGGTGGCGATGAAACGATCGCAATGAAAATTGCCGCCATGTTCATCGAAGATGAGCACGTTTATGCACGCCAGCAATATCGGGCCACCGAGGACCACAGCGCTTTTTACGAAACCCCACAGCGGGTGATCACGCCACGAGATGGCAGCGCGTACACCGGTCCGATTGTTTGCCTGATTGGACCGGGAGCCGTTAGCAGCGGCGAAGGATTTGCCATGATGATGGCAGCGATTCCGCACTGCACGACAATGGGTCTGCCTACTCGTGGTGCCAGTGGCAACCCGGCACCGATCAAGCTACCCAACGGGGTCGACGTGTGGTATTCCCGCTGGATGTCGTTGATGCCTGACGGCACGCCGATTGAGGATGCCGGTGTCCCCCCGGATGTTGTCGTCGAGCACGGCGATGGCGATCCGACGTGGGAGCGGGCCAGGGAAGAATTAAAGTAGCCCACACCCATTCGTCGTAATCTTCGTCGTCGCGATCGTAATCGGCACTGGTCTGCGGCTGGCGCGAGCCGGAGAAAGGGTTCGCTGGCCGCTATCCCGTGATCCGGGTATAAACAATCGGCTAACATAAAACCGCGCCCACCAAACATGGGGAGCTCCGGCACCGGCCAGGATTACGACTACGACTACGACTACGATTATGATCACGTTTGAGATCGATAGCTGGAGAATCGGGCCCAGGGCATGTGTGAACTGTCTTTAAGGATCGTCAGCACCTCTGTTCTGTCGTGCTTGCTCATTACCAACGCCCAAGCGCAAAACAACTGGGCCCGCGTCGGCAACGATCCGGGCTGCATGCGTTTCTCGACGTTGGATCAAATTAACCGGGGCAATGTCGCACAGCTGAAGCCGGCGTGGACCTATCGGACTGGCGAAGGCGACAAGACAATCGAGTGCACGCCGTTGATCGTCGACGGTGTGATGTATATCACGACGAATCACCTGCGCTGCGTAGCACTGGATGCGGCAACCGGCAAAGAGCTGTGGTCGTTCGATCCTTTTGCCGATGGTCGCGAACGCAAACTGCTGGCCAGCGGTGGCGTTAATCGCGGGTGCGCTTATTGGTCCGATGGCCAGCCCGATGGCGAGCGGCGAATTCTGCACGGAATAGCGGATGGCCGTTTGTTCTCAATCGATGCGCGAACCGGATTGCTGGATCCGGAATTCGGAGACAACGGAACCAAACACCTGCGTGAAGACATCGCTCGCGACCTGTCACGCATGCCATACGGTCCGACTTCCGCGCCAGCTATCTTTCGTGATACCGTGATTCTCGGTGTTTCCACGGGCGAAGGGCCTGGGCCAGCAGCACCAGGTGACGTGCGTGCGTTTGACGTCCGCACCGGTGATCAGCGATGGCGATTCCACACCGTCCCCCGTCCCGGCGAATTCGGAAACGATACGTGGGCGGGTGATTCCTGGCAGGAACGGGGCGGCGCCAACGCGTGGGGCGGAGTCAGCGTTGATGTCGAGCGCGGCCTGGTGTTTTGCGGGCTGGGCAGCGCGTCGTTCGATTTCTATGGTGGCGATCGTGTTGGTCAAAACCTGTTTGCCAATTGCACAATCGCTCTCGATGCAGCCACGGGCGAGCGCGTCTGGCATTACCAGACCGTGCATCACGATCTGTGGGATCATGACTTGCCGACTTACCCCAATCTGGTCACCGTGACGCACGACGGCCGGCGAATCGACGCGGTGGCGCAGGTGACGAAGACCGGATATGTGTTTCTGTTTGATCGGGAAACCGGCGAGCCCTTGTTCGAAATTCAGGAAGTCGAGGCCTCTCCGTCCGATACGCCAGGCGAGGAGGCATGGCCTACCCAGCCAGTGCCCGTCAAGCCGCCTCCGTTCGCGCAACAAACGCTGGATGAAA
>CAMYKF010000223.1 GCA_947258905.1 uncultured Pirellulaceae bacterium
GAACAGAACAAAAAAACCGGCGCCCCAAAGTGCAATTCTTTTCATAGTCAACTCCAGCCATTCGACAACAACAGCCCAATGGTAGCTCCGATGGCTATTCGACGTCCAGCGGTTTTTCGGCCAACAACCAGGTTGCACAATTTGCTATCTGCTACCGGGTTTTCCAGTTAGCACCGCCGTCCTGCGATGCAACCTGCTTAAGTCGCCGTAGCACCTCGGGCTCATAAACGACTTTTGCCCTCCAGTTTTCGGCGCTATCGCATTTGCGCCCAAAGCCCGCAAGTGGTTCCATTTCTCGACGCTGAATGCATCCGACGTCACCACACTTCTGCCAATCGCGTGTGAGTGCAGAAGTCCTTTCAAAACCCTGCTTGTAGTACCGGTTATAGCCGGTTATAGCCGGAATCGTGACAAATTCCGCTAAAGGCGGGACTACGAACTTTCAAAACGCGGTTTTGAAATGCCCTCTGGTACCTCGTCGGCCATCAATGAATAAATGGTGTCGCGAGCATCGGCATATCGATCGTCGTATCCGCGAGTATCCATTACTTCGAGCCCTCACAGCGAACGATGACGGGCTTTGCATTTTGTGTGGTCAGGTAGCTACGAAGGTTCAATGTCCTAGCGGACGACACCCAATCCATATACCGCCTTCATGGTCTTCCAAAAGCCAAATAAAATTACTTCTTGTTTCAATATCTGCGTGGCGGTGGGCGCTAAAGAACTCGATATTTCAGCATTGCGAGATAGTGCCCATGTATGCGGATCAGGTTGATCCTTGTTGGTCCGGACGACTGCGGAGGTCCAAACCGCGCGGACATTGCTGTTACGGTTCATCCGTTTGCTATAAGCGTCGGGGAAACGACACAGTCACAGCAGATCCTTCCGCGTATTGGACGTTGTATGGTTGCTGTGAATTAAGGAAACCAAATTGCTCACCGTACGTTTCAGCGAAATCGACGGAGATTTCAAAATCCTCTATTTCACAGCATTTCCATTGGGGGTGAGTTACCCGGTATTCGAGCGTGGAGTTCGGCCCCTGCGCATAACCCCAATAGTGTTCTGTAATGAATTCACCTATCGATCCCTGAGCGGGGTAACAGAGATTCGATTCGATGGTGGCAGAGAATCGGTTCGAGCCAGATTCGCCCCACGAGTACCAACAGGTCTGGCCGTTGTACCCATGGTCCATCGGGAGCGTGACATAGTTTTCGTGAAACAGAGTATTTGCAATCCAGGGAATCACAGGATTGGGAACGATCTCCTTGATGAAGGTGACGGCCCTTAAAGACGGATCTTTGTCCGGGACGACGTAGAAGCGCAGATTCACCTCCTCGAATGTGCGGTGAAACGGAACGGGAATTCCAAGCACGCGAGTTTTGTCGAACAGAAATGCGACAAGACTGACGAATACGTGGCCATCAAACGAGTCGATTGACGTTTTGGCCGGAACGAAGTCCTGAAGCACACCACGATCGACGCTGTAGTTTGCCAACAGCAAATTCTTCCACATTGCAGACAGGAATTTCATAAGCTTGTGAGGTCCGCGATAACCGGTCGCCGGTGTTGATTGCTCATTTCAAAAGTCACCTTCCAACGCACCGGGACGACTTTGGCTCATCGCATGGTTATGCGGCGCCTCGATTAATGCGAGACACCGAATTCCTTTAAAGGCTGCACGAACTACTTTGCCTTCAAACGTTCCTTCATATCAATGTATGCAGTTTCGATCAGTTTCGTTAGAGCGGCAGCGTCGACATTGTTTGCGGGTCTCAGCTTGACATGACGCATGTATTTGCCAAAGCCTTCCAGCAGGCCTGCCGGATCGGCAATCTCAGCGCCGCGAAAGAATCCGACATTAACGTGCGACGTGAAGGCGTTGACGTAGGCGAATGCCGCGTCGCCTGCGCACGCGGTTGGATGACCATCATGCAATAACTCCCGAACATCGTCTCCACACTCGCGCATGACCGCAAACCAGTGCTGCGCGATTACTCCAGGCTCACCCGACTGCTCCTTCATCCAGGCCTCGATAGCAGGGTCGCGCTTCACTGAACTGGAAAACCGAAAAAGCTGGTTCATGGTTACTGCGTCCCGAACGCCCCCGAAACCTCACCCGCCGCAACGCCCACAATCACCGGCCGCGGCTAACGAAGATGATTCCAGAATCCGCGCGGCCCGAGCGCCGGTGGAATGGGTTGTTATGTCGCTGGCTGATCATTGCTATTTCGTTTGTTCGATAAGACAAACACTCCAGTCGCGGTTGCCAGAATTGCAACGATCCAGCCAAAGGATCGGGCCCGATACCATTGGCGAGATTGGGGCATGTGCGATATTTACGAGCCAGATACGTTAGTGATCACCAAGTCCGGGCGGTTGATCTTCAATTCCAAAAAATGCACGCACAAGCCGGACTTCGGTGCGCTTCAGGTTTGACTTCACCCCGTTGTGTTCTCGGATTCAATTGTTGGATTCACGTTGATGCGTGCTTCTCGATGTATGCCTTGGTGCTTTCAAGGTCTTTAAGAACGATCTTCTTCATCATGCCAGACATGAACCACTCAACCGGCGTCATGAGTTTGCCGACGAAGGTGCGAGGCCTGGTCGTCATATCCAATGTAAGCTTACTGCCGTCGCCCTCAGGATCGACTCGCATTGTCCATTCCACATCGTAGCCGTGGGAGTCGCAATACGCTGAGAGGTAGTTTGGGTTCTCGAACGCTGTCATTTCCCACTCCTCGACAGATTGCCTGTTGTTCATGTGACGCGTTTCGCGCCATTTTGTGCCGACGCGTACAGGCCCGTCGGTGAGCATGTTGACTTTCTCGAACCAGTCGATGCGATCTGGCGAGTTCTCGACATCGGAAACTACGTTGAACACGGTTTGCTGCGCCGCGTTAATGCTAATGCTGAGATTGATCCTGCCCACGGGTGCCCCCTGAGTTACCTGGTTTTTGCCGCATAACGTTCGGGAAGACCGAGCCAAGAAGGCGGCTCGAAGTAAAAGTGGTATTCCGGAACTATTATAGCCTGTCCCTGCGCGCCGGGATTGACGGCTTGCTGGATCCGTTTGTTATACCGCTGAGCGTTCTGGAGACGGATCCCAATCGGATGGTTGACGGAAATGTTTAGCGGGGATTGTGAAAACGTTGCAAGTCAGGCGGATTGGCAACCCAGGGTTTCGCCCTCATCCGGACTTCAGCGAGCTCAGTCGAGCCACCACGTGCGGCGCGCCGGAATCCGCGACTTCTCACCGAGGGAGAAGGGAAGAACCGCAGAATGTCGAACAGGGAATTTCGAACGAAGAAGTACAAATATGGAACAGGCAATAGACGGGATAATGCTCCGGATAATGCTCCCGTCCTGCGGAGGTCGCGACATGCCAGTTTTTAGCGCTGACGCATTTGACGCTCCAGTTGCCGGTGATCACGATTCATTTTGTCCAAATCAAAATTAAGCTGATCGATCAGCCGGCGGTGGAATACCTGCTGCGATTTGAGAAAGTCAATCTGCTGCCACTGATTGTCATTGGCCCGGCTTTGGTTCTGGACACGCTCGTTGACCTGATCGTCAGTTTGTCGGGTCGGTTTCGCGGCACCTGAGCCAGAAGCCTCATTGTCAGTGTTGGAGTACTGTTGCAACAGCATCTGGAATCGGCTGACCTCATCAAGCTGCCTTTCCATCTCGTCCAGACGGACTATCACAGTAGCCAATTCCTGCCGTGTCTGATTGTCGTTGGCGATTAACAGCCAAAACAATGCCACAGCCAGCACAGTTGCAATACAGCCAGCGATGAATACGGTCAATTTCATTTGTTCGGCCCGGGAGAAATGGCGAGTTGTCGAACGTCATTCTAACAACAGATCCACGTGAGAATGTCTCGCGGACTTCGGCGACTCCGGCGAGCTCCCTGCGGGGCAGAACCTCAGGGTCGAAGACAGTTGAGTCGAGACCCAGGTGCGGGGAGTTGATAAGCGCGTGGGCGATGAGCGTTTGTTCATTCATCCAGCTGTAGACAGGATAATGATCCGGACAATGATCCCGTCCTGCCCAAGACCCCTTCCGCTTTGGGCAGTTGGGCGGTCATCGGGCCGGGCAAGTCGGGCTTGTGATTCTGTCTAGTAATCCTCAAGCAACTCGGCGCTGGAGATCCAGTCGCCGAATGCAGGCGACTGGCGCTCGACGTCGCCTCCATCGTGACAAAAACACCACACCGAGTAATTATCTGACGGATCAAAAAACAGCACGTCGCCATCCCCGGTTGCAAACGCGAGCCCGGCCTCGAGACGCGAAAAGGAAAATTCGTTGCCGTCTTCGTCAGTGGTGGCATCACCGCCCAACATTTCCTTGAGGGTATTGGTGTATCCAAGCAACTGGTTGATGTACGGATACTGCTTCCCGTCGATGTTGACCTTTTTGCTCAGTTCCTTCGACGTCGCAAGCCACCACTCGACTCCTTTCGAATCCCATGGTTGCTTGCCGGAATGTGTATTTAGAAAACCTGTGTAGTCGTCGGGCAGGTCAGGGAGTTCGGTCATAATTGAATGTCGTGAATCGCGTTTGTCTGGCGCAACGATTATTCGGTGCAAGAACGGTTGTTCGGTGGTAGTTATTCGGTGTAAGCGGTGAAGTATAGCGAGCATTGTCGCAGGTGAGCGAGCCCCGGGGCATGGTACTCCAGCTCAGCGTTC
>CAMYKF010000224.1 GCA_947258905.1 uncultured Pirellulaceae bacterium
TTCGAAAGCCGTTGTTTATACGGAAAATCGGCCCTCACCCGGTTGGTCTTTTTTCAAAAGCCCAACCACCCCCGGCGCGCCGGGATCTGCGACCTTTCCCCGAGGGAGAGGGGCAGCGCACCGACACCCATGTGGGTTTAGCTAGCCCGTCGGCACTTCAAAACCACTACGGTACTGGCGGGTCATTTTCCGGTTGGCCTGGGTCGCCTGCTCTCCCGAGAATTCCTGCTGCTGGTTGTCGTACTCCAGTTGTGGTCCGAGCAGCCAAGGCTCGGCTGGTGCAGTGCCGCCGTTGGCAATGGAATACAGCATGGCGGACTCGCGCAAGCGGGCCAGCATGTCCCGTTGCCGGACATCGCCGGAAAACGCCGCTTCCAGTTCTTCCGCTTCGGCTGCCTGCCCGAGCTGATACGAGACATTTGCCATGTGAGCCATCGAGGAAGAGCGGGCAGCCACGGCGCACTCGGAACGCAGGATACTGCCATCGCCCGACAGGGCTGCCTGGACAAAATTGGCCATATGGGCCGGCAACCCGTCCTGATTTTGCTGTGTTTCGTCGCGTGAAAAGGACTCCTCACGGCCATCGTGCCAAGTGAACTTGCCGCCACCGCGCCCGCCCACAAACCGTCCCTTGTCAGTTTCCACGATCACACCGACACCGCGTCCAAACGGTGCCCCGCGTCCACCCTTGACGTCCATGACTTCGAAGCAAAACGGAATGCCGTTAATCACGCCGGCGCAGGCCATGACGTTGGGTGTGTTGCCCGCGTCGTTCCAGCCAAACCGGTTGCCCGCCGCGATCATCTTCGCAGGCAATTCATCCGGGTCGCCCAACGCCCAGTTCATCATGTCCCATTCGTGAGGACCCTGATTGCCGACATCGCCATTGCCGGTGTTGAAATCCCAGTGCCAGTCGTAATGGAAACGCGGCCGCATGAGCGGCTGGTCACTGGCGGGTCCCAGCCAAAGTTCATAGTTAATGTGGTCGGGCACAACGAGTGGCTCGTCCAGCTTGCCAATTGTATCACGCTGACGGTGACACGTTCCGTGCACGCTGATCACGTCACCATACTGACCGTTCCGCAACTGGTCGAAAAAGGAAGTGCAGCTGGTGTCGGAACGATTCTGGAATCCGCACTGCACAATGCGATCGGTTTCGCGGGCCACGCGCACGATGGCACGGCTTTCCATCATGTTGTGGGAAATCGGTTTTTCAATGTAAACGTGCTTGCCCGCCTGACAGGCGAGAATGGTCAACAGGGCATGCCAGTGGTTGGGAGTAGCCGAAGCGATCGCATCGATATCATCGCGACTGAGGACTTCGCGAAAGTCATCCGTGCGAAACAATTCCTGATCGTCGGGTTGGTAATCGGCCAGGACGTTGGAGTCGGCATCGCACAGTGCCATCAGCCGCGCGTTATCCGTTCCATTGACGGCACCAATCAAGGCGCGGCCACGCGACGCGAATCCGATCACCGCCATCTGCAGCTTGTTGTTCGATCCGATCACATTGGCGTAGGACCGGGCGCTGGTCACCAGCGACAAACTCGCGATGGCTCCGGCAGCAGCAGTGCCGTGGACAAACTGGCGTCGATTCAGACTCATGGCAATTCCCCTGAACGAAGTGGATGACCGGTCCAGTATACCAGCGATCGGGGAATGCAGAACACTCAGAAGATACAGCCGTGGTATGTGCAATGCATTCGGTGACCGGCGAAAGGCTGCACTTCACGGCGGCTTTTTTTGTAAACTCGGCGAGGCACTGCCCGTGGCCTCCGTCTCCCGAGATCGACAACACCTGCAAACCGGCGTGCGCCCCGGCTCCAGTGCCTTGTGCACTGCATCGTCATGGCAAATGCTCCACATTGACTTGTTGCCAAAGTCAGGCAGTCATCAATTCACGGCTGGCGTTCGTGGCAGATTCAATGAAGCGATTTGCAACTTCGGAAGCTTGATCCGCGTCGCCCATTTCCTGTGCCGCAAGCACCGCGCCGAACCACGAGTTGGTCCAGTGGCCTGCATCGAGAGCTGGCAAATGATCCGGTCGCTCCATGCCGTACGGGTTGACATAGAAGTACGGCTCGTCGTAATAGTGATCGCCCATCGTGAAGCCGCCACCGATATCGGCACCTTCCTGTTCCAGAGAAATCCAGAACCCCATGTCGAAATGATGCGGCCAAACGCGCAGTTCACCTTGCGGCTGCAAAATGTCGTGAGCAAACGTGAACCAGCGGGCGATTTCTGCCAGCTGTCCTGTATCGGGATTCAAGGGCTGCCCGGCTCGCACTGGATGGTCGGGCATGTCGTAATCGCGAAAGGCCAGCTGAGTGTTTAACCGCTGCGCCAGCCACTGCAGCGCATCATCCAGCGTCTGGCTGGCCAGCGGCAACGACTCATTGGCGACACTCAATACGAAGTTGGGCACGTCGATCAAAACGCCGGATCGCCCCCTGAGGGTAGCGTTTTCGGTATCCCACTCCAGATTGGCGTGACCGTCGTCGTCCGTGTGTTCGAGCGTGGCGTCTGCCGCGGCGCATTGTAATTGCGCGGCCCAGTGCAATTGCAACCGCGTATCGGTAAGGGCAGCTGAATTGGCAATTTGCATAACGGATCCCTCTCAACTGGTTGTTAGCATTGTGAGCCGACACCCGCGTAACGAATGCCGGCTAATTCTGCGACTTCCTTTTTCCACGAAGTCAGATCGTCAACCGAGAACTGATTGAGATGGTGATGGCCACAGGCACGCGCCAGAACGACCATCAATTGCACCGTGGCTTCAAAAAAGTTTTGCAGGCGTTTGGCCGAAGCCTGGATTTGCAAACGCGACCGCAGATGTTCCTGTTGCGTGGCGATTCCCACCGGGCAGTTGTTCGTCGAACAGGCTCGCATGCCCAGACACCCGATGGCCTGCATGGCCGAGTTGGCGATGGCCACACCGTCGGCGCCCAGCGCCAGTGCCTTGCAAAAATCGGCGTCGGTGCGCAAACCGCCCGTCGCAATCAATGTGACATCATCGTGTCCTCGTGACTGCAGGTGTTGTCTCGCTCGCGGAATTGCCGCCATGACCGGTACTGAAATATTGTTCTTGAACACATTCGGCGCTGCGCCAGTACCGCCGCCGCGTCCGTCAATGATGATGTAGTCAACACCGAGGTCCAGGGCGAAATCGATATCGGCTTCGATATGCTGCGCCGACATCTTTACGCCAATGGGGATTCCGCCGGTAGCTTCGCGTACCTCGTCGGCAACGCGTCGGTAGTCATCGATGCTGTTGAGATCGGGGAATCGGGCCGGTGAGACGGCGTTCGTTCCCTCAGGCAACTCGCGAACCTCGGCAATCTTGCCGATGACCTTGTTGCCGGGCAGGTGGCCACCGGTACCGGTTTTGGCACCCTGCCCTGCCTTGAAATGGAACGCCTGGCATCTTTGTACCTTTTCGATGCTGAATCCAAAACGGCCTGAGGCCAATTCGTAAAGGTATCGGTGGTTGGCCGCCTGTTCTTCGGGCAACATGCCGCCTTCGCCACTGCAGATCCCGGTGCCGGCCAGTTCCGCACCCTTCGACAACGCCACCTTGGCTTCCTCGCTGAGCGCGCCGAACGAAATATAGGAATCAAACAAGGGAATGTTCAATCGCAACGGTTTTTTTGCGCGAGACCCGATGGCCATCTCGGTGCCAACGTGCTCGTCATCCAGCAACGGTTGGCGCGCGAGCTGCGCCGTGACGAACTGAATGTCATTCCATTGCGGAAGCTGGGTCGTCGGCACGCCCATCGATGTTACGGGGCCATGGTGCCCGATCCCTTGCTTGCCCTTGCGAGCCAGCATTTGAATGTAGTCGTTGTGCGGCTCTTCGGGCGAACCATGGACGTCCTGATACAGACCCAGATACTCGTCGCGATTGAACGGTTGAGGATGAGCACGCTGAAACTCGGCCACATCGTCCGCATTGATCAGTACTGCATCGTTCCCGGCATCGATGGTGGCTGGAAACTTGTGCAACGCCTCGGCATTGTTGTATTCGCTGACGCCCGAGTCGACTCGATAGTCCCAGTTGTGCACACCGCAATAGAGATTGTTGCCCTCGACGTGACCATCGCTCATCAGGGCACCGCGATGCAGGCAGCGTCCGAACAGCACTGAAACCTGATCGTCGTAGCGAATCACGACCAGGTCGACGTCGCCAGCGAGGGCATATGTCGGAACTCGATCCTGCAGCTGGCTCCAGGTTGCCACCTTGATAGTATCTGCCATGGTTTCGTCTTCCCTTTCGTTACCTCATTGGACGAAACCAGTGGAACAAACTTACACACGTATATCAAAAAAAATTCTGCTTGACCTGACAGTTTTCACACACAACACCTTTCAGCGCTGCGTGCCCACTTCCGAATTCACCCTCCCGCCGGGAGGGCCGAAGTACCGATTCTATCGGTATGAGGGGAGGGTCGGCCCCTCCCCGCAACCTTGAAAGCTCGTTTGCGACCCTCCCCACGGTCATTGGTGTCTACACAATTCGATACATCCAATAATCCCGCAGGGATTCGAGCCATTAGCCCCGGGTCGCGAAGCGTAACCGGGGATCCGGTTCCCATAGAAAGGGCGACCCTGAAGGGGTCGCAGCACCACGTGATTTGGCCCTGCATTGCTGGCATCCCTGCGGGATGCACAACGA
>CAMYKF010000225.1 GCA_947258905.1 uncultured Pirellulaceae bacterium
TGAACGTAATCACGATTGAAGATCCCGTGGAGTACCTGATCGATGGGGTTTCCCAGGTGGAAGTCGACACGGCGGACAAGGTGAGCTTTCACAAGGCCCTGCGCAGTGCCTTGCGGCATGATCCTGACGTGCTGATGATCGGCGAAATTCGTGACGCTTTAACGGCCGAAATTGCCATCAAGGCGGCGTTGACCGGGCATCTTGTGTTCACCACGTTGCACACCAATTCCGCGACGGGATCCATTACGCGGCTCATCGACATGGGCGTCGATCCGTTTCTCGTCAGCGCCGTATCGCGTCTGTTTGTGGCCCAGCGTCTGGTTCGCAAAATCTGTCAGCAATGCCGGGTGCCGGTTGACATCACGGCGGAACAGGCGGCCCTCTTGCGGCGACCCGAATTGACCGGCACTCCCGTCTGGCGGTCGCCCGGTTGCAAGTACTGTGCGGGCAGCGGGTTCAGCGGCCGCACCGGCGTGTTTGAAATGCTGCCCATGGACAGCGAAATCGCAGCGCTGGTTGGCGACGGCGATTCGGAACACAAGATTCGACAGCATCTGGGTCAACGTCAAGTCGACTCCCTCTTCGACGATGGATTCAACAAGTTAACAGCAGGCATCACTTCGCTGGAAGAAATTGCCGCCGTGATCAACCAGTTTCACTAATGCCGGAATTTCAATACATCGCGAAAGACGCAGCCGGTGCCGACCGCAGCGGATCACTGGCTGCGCCCTCACGCAGCCGGGCAGCGACGCAATTGCGCGAAAAAGGCTGGCTGGTCCTGCAAGTCGACCCGCGAGCGGAAACGATACAATCCGTGGCCGCCGGTAACTTGCTGACTCGCAACCTGCCACCACGTGCCGTTCATGTGGAAGTATCCCTGCAACAACTGGCTATGATGCTGCGCAGTGGCATGACGTTGCTGGCCGCGTTGCGCGCGGTTGGCGAACAGTCCTCACGTCACAGTCTGGCGAGAACCTGGAACGAAGTCAGTGCAGGCATCCAGCGAGGTCAAGGGCTCGGTGAAGCGATGGCCAGCCATGCCATGTTTCCCGCGTTTGTCGTGCGGCTGGTAGACGTCGGAGAACGCACCGGGAATCTGTCGGTAGTGCTGAAACGGGCCGCCGATACCATGCGGCACCGTCGCACGTCACGGGAGTCATTCATTTCTGCAACCATCTATCCCGCTCTGGTGGTCCTGTTGAGTATTCTCGTGGCGGGCTACCTGGTGGTGTATCTGATTCCACGGCTCGAATCGTACCTGGACAGCCTGGGCAAGGATATGCCGGCCATGACGCAGAGCCTGATCAATGCTTCATTTTGGCTGCGCGAACATTACATGCTGATCTCTGCCATCCTGATCGTTGCCATCTTCAGCCTCGCCGGTCTGTACGTCTCTGCGGAAGGCCGGCGCTGGATCGATCGCGGCTTGTTGAAAATACCGGGGATCGGCCGGCTGCTTCGCCTCGGCGAGACCTCAACCTTTGCCCGCGGGCTGGGCATGATGCTGAAAAGCGGTATTACCGTAACCGACGGACTGGCCGCCGTGGAAAACACTCTCGGAAATTACCAGTTGCGTCAGAACGTAACCTCAGCTCGGGAAAAGTTGATTCGTGGCGGCAGTCTGGTCGATGCGCTGAATGAAGACGGATTCACGCCCTTGTTGCGACAAATGGCGGCGGTTGGCGAAAAGTCCGGCGACCTGGCAGGCGTGCTCGATGAAGTCGCGGAGATGAGTGACCAGCAATTCGCGTCATCCGTCCGACGACTCAACTCCATTGCCACTCCGGCACTGACGCTGGCTATCGGTGGCATCGTGGGTTACGTCTACATCGCATTCTTTATGGCGCTGGTAGCGGCAGGATCCTGACAAGGAATCAAACATGAACAAATGCTTTGCACATTCCATCTTCCAATCGCTGTGCCGAACCAGCATGGCCCTGTTGTTGACTGGCGCGCTGGTCCCCGTGGCTGCGGCTCAGGAAGAACCCACTGACCCGGCGACCGATACCCAGGTGATTGAGGAGACGCTGGGCAAAATCCGCGATGTAGAAAATCTGGAAAAATTCATCGCTGAAAACGAGACCCTCAAAGGCGAAAACAATTCGCTAAAAGAACAGGTTGCTAGCTTGGCGGAGCAGGTTAAAAAGCTGACCGAGGAATTGCAGGCCGAAAACGAGCGACTACGCAAGCAACTGCTGCATCTACCCGAATTTACAGTGAAATCCAGGCTGGTGAGTGCTTCGCGGGCGACAGCAGTTTTGCAATTTGGGGAGAAATCCATACGCATTCGCCGGGGGGTTGAGATGTCCGTTCCGGTGGAAGGAGGCGTGTGGACCTTGATGAATGTCAAGAATATCTCTAATGACTTCATCGAATTGGAATTCCCTGAACTGGAACGGACGATCGTGCTGTACGATTAGCCGCCGTCCGCAGTTTGCAGACAGGCCTGCTGAACAAATGCCAAGGCGTTTCGTTTCAGTCTGCGCCCGCCAAAAAAGCATTCATGCCCCATACCGCTGCAAGGAAGCATCGCACCGGCATTGAGCGCGTCCGTCAACGCGTTTTCAACCAGTGGTTATGTGCGCTGTTGCTGTCCCTCTGTATAGCGGACGTCGCGCAATCGCAGGACACTTCGCCGCAGCCTGCCACCCCCCAATCGGAGCAACCGAAATCTGTTCTGCGTCTGGCCAATCTGCCGGCGGCGGCTGCCACGACGGAATCTGACTCCACTGCCGGGCAGACACTCGGTGGACCGGGAAACCAGACGTTGCCCGCCCCCGGTTTTCAGCAAGGGTTCTACGGCGAGATCCTGGAACTGGTCGACTTTCGCGATCAGAAGCTGGATGAGGCGATTCGCGTATTCGCTGAACAATCCGGCCTGAACGTCGTCGCCTCGGCGGAAGCCAAGGATACGATCGTCAATTTGTACTTGCGCAACGTACGTCCTATGGACGTGCTGGAAAGCCTTACGAAAACGCACGACCTGTTTTACCGCATCGACCAACAATCGGGCATCATTCGCATCTACACCACTGACGAATACGACCGCAATCTGGCCAGTTTTCGCGAAGAGCAGACGGAAGTGTTCACGCTGTTGTACCCGAACCCCATTGACGTGGCCGTCGCCATACGCGACCTGTTTGGCGATCGCGTTCAGCTGAATTTCGGAGTCGGTGATGAAGACGCCGCTCTGGATCTGGCCTATCGCCTGAATCGATTCGATCTGATCGACAGCCGCAGCCTGGGCCTGGGATCGTTTCAGGGACAGTATTCGCTGGCCGCATCACGTGGTTTCAACGGAATCACGGGCCTGGGCGGTTTCGATCCGTATTACCGCCAGTTCCCCACCGCATTGCCCGGCAGTGCCGAGTTCCAGCGGTTGCACGATTTGACGGCCGACCAGATTCAGCAACTGGTTAACGCCCTTGAGTCCAAGGAAACTCAGGTCGCCCCGACCGACCCGAACGATCAGGAAGCGATTGAACAGCTGCTCAAGGAGCGTCAGGCCACCATCTATGTGACGGTCGTGCGTCGCAACAATCAGGTCATCGTGCGCACCGGCGATTCCGAAACGATGGGCCAGGTTACCAACCTGATCCACCGTCTCGATGTGCCGACGCCCCTGGTATTGCTGGAAGTCAAGGTCATGTCAGTGAGCCTGGACGATGATTTTCGCAGCGTCTTTGACTATCAGTTTTCCGATGGCGTCACGATCGCCGGCGGTTACACGACCGGAGATATTTTGCCTCCACCGTCGGATTTGTTTGCCGGCGAAATCCAGCGCTATGCGTCCATGTTGCCCGGCGGTTCGGAAATCAATCAGGGCGACCTGACCTTCCAGATTGTCAGTGAACATTTTCGAGCCCGCATGCAGTTGCTGGAGGACGACAATCGGGTCACGGTTCTCAATACGCCCTTGCTGTTAACGGCCAACAATGAAGTGAGCCGCATATTTATCGGCGACACGATTCCCTTTACGATCGGCTTCAATTCACCACAGGTGATTGCCGGGGCGGGGGGGGCCAACACCAACATCGCCGGCACACCGATTACGGAACTGAGAGATGTCGGACAATCGCTGCTGATCACACCCAGTATCAACGCCGACCGCACGGTGACGTTGCGAATTGTGCAGGAAAATGCCCGCCGCGTCGTCAATGGCGGCACCATTCCGGTACTGCAAATTGACGGCACGATTGAGGATGCGGAAGTGGACACTGTCAATCGCAGTACGATCAGCGGCACGGTGGTGGCCAAGGATGGTCTGGCGGTAGCCCTGGGCGGTCTGATCGAGGAGGAAGTCTCGGACCAGCGGGAACAGGTTCCTTTCATCGGCAAGTTACCGGTGCTGGGTTTCTTTTTCCGACGCCAGGAATCCAGTCGTTCCCGTCGCGAACTGATCGTCATGATCCGGCCCTACATCTTCAATACACCGTCCGAATCGGCTGCCCTCAGCCAGGAACTGCTACAGCATCTGAGCGTGCATCCCAATGCGCTCACCGGCGAGCCGACCATGCATACGTTTTCGCCGGACGAAGTAGTTCGCACTGACATCGATCAATGTGAATTGCATCGGGAATTCCGTTTTCACAACGTGGTGCCCAAAAGGTACTAGACATGTCGTCACACTCCAGTCGATTTCTTGCCGCTCGATTCCAGCACTGGCTGGC
>CAMYKF010000226.1 GCA_947258905.1 uncultured Pirellulaceae bacterium
CGAGTTTTCGACATCTTCGGAATTGCGAAAGGCATGGGTCGAAGTCCGCAAGGCAATAATGGGCCGACCTGATTGCAGGTACTGGTCGAAATGCTGCATCTGGTCGTCCGGCAAATTGCGGAACCGCAAGGCCATGATGACCAGGTCGGCGTCCTGCAGCTTTTCCATGCCGGGAATGTTGTTTTGGTTGTTGGGATCGATTTGTCCGGTATCGGGATCAATCGCGAACAGCACCGTGCAACGGAAACCGTGTCGCTGGGCGAGGATCTTGCCCAGCATGGGCAGCGCTTCCTCGCTGCGATATTCCTCATCGCCGGAAATCAGCACGATATGCTTGCCGGCACCAGGCCCGACGCCGGCCGGGTATTCGCACCACAGTGCGGATTCGTTGGCTTTGGTCACCTGGGCAGCACAGCCAATTACGAACATCAGGGCAAGGGCCAACAGGTTTTTCATGAGGAGTGTCCGTGGGAAGGGGTGCGGTTTTCTACAAACCCCGATTCTAACTTAAACAGGAAAGAAGGTGGGCAGCCGGGGCAACTGGTCCGTGTGCGGGGTCGGGACGGCGAATCCTTGCGACCGCGTGGGTAGCGGGCTACACTTCCAGTCGCCCCCCGCCGGGGGCTGCCCCCCGACCGTCCTTTTTGCCCATTCTTGTTTTGATTCAACGATCCACAAGACCATGAAAAATATCTGTTTTCGACTGTTGTTGCTGGTTGCCTGCTGCGGCTTTTGGGGTCCCGGACCGGCGGCTGACGCCGATGAAGGCATGTGGTTGTTCAGCAGCCTGCCCAGGGAATATCTGGCCAGTGAACACGGGTTTCGACCCGACCAGGCATGGGCCGACCATTTGATGCGGGCCAGCGTACGATTCAACGTCGGTGGCTCGGCCTCGTTTGTTTCCAGTAACGGACTGGTGCTTACCAATCACCATGTCGGCTCTGACACCATCAGCAAATTGTCGAACGAAAACAACGATTACTTCGCCAATGGATTTCTGGCACGCACTCAGGCGGAGGAACTGGAGACGCCTGACCTGGAACTGAATCAGCTGGTTGATATTGATGATGTCACCGAAAAGGTCAATGCGGCCGTGAAACCGGGCATGAGTCCGGCGGAAGCGCTGGCCGCACGCCGCGCGGTGATTGCGGACATCGAGGCCGAGGCGAGCCAGCGCACCGGGAACCGCTGCGACGTGGTCACGTTATATGGTGGCGGTCGCTACAATCTGTACCAGTACAAAAAGTACACCGATGTGCGGCTGGTCTGGGCACCGGAAGCGGACGCTGCCTTTTTTGGCGGCGATGCGGATAACTTCGAATACCCCCGCTATTGCCTCGACGCTTGTCTGTTCCGTGTCTACGAAGACGGCAAGCCCGCGCAAATCGACCATTTCCTCGAATGGGAAGACGCCGGACCGCAGGAAGGCGAACTGGTCTTCGTGTCCGGCAATCCAGGCAGCACCAGCCGCATCTATACGACGGCCGCCTTGCAATACGAACGCGATGTGCGGATGCCTGATGTGCTGGATTTCATTCGCCGTCGCGAGATCCTGCTCCAGCAGTATGCGCTGGGCGGACCCGAGTACAAACGGCAGGCCAACGATGAATTGCTGGGCTTTCAAAATTCACGCAAGGCCTACATGGGCATGCTTGCCGGATTGCAGGACCCCGCCTTTATCCAGATGAAGCTGGATGAGGAGAAAGCCTTGATGGATCAGATCCGGAACAATTCGGAACTGGCCGGTTATGCCGATGCCTTTCAGCAGGTCGCGGAAGTCCAGCAGCGCCGCGCCGAACTGCGCAAGGAATCCTTTACCCTGAACACCCGTGTGTACAACCTCGCCCGCACGCTGGTGCGTCTGGCCACCGAAGACCAGAAACCCAACAGCGAACGGTTGCCGGAGTTTCGCGATTCCAATCGCGAGTCGCTAATGCAACAGGTATTGTCCGAAGCCCCGATTTACCTGGAACTGGAACGCGTCAAGCTCGCCGACCTGATGGCCCGTACCCTCGAGATTCGTGGCGGCGAATGTCCGCTGTGTCAGGCCATGCTGGATGGCAAGAGTCCTCTGGCCCGGGCCGACGAGATTATCTCCGCGACCCGAATTGCCGATGCCGGTTTTCGCAAACAACTGGTCGATGGCGGCCCCAATACGATTCAGGCCTGCGACGACCCAATGATCAAACTGGCCATGACGCTGGATGCCGAGGAACGCCGGCTGCGCGAGGCCAATGAGGAACTGGATGAAATCGAACGACAGGCCTACGGCAAGATCGCCGAAGTTCTGTTTGCCATCCACGGCACTTCGGTCTATCCGGACGCCACGTTCACACTGCGGCTGGCTTTCGGCGCGGTCAAGGGATACGAGGAAGCGGGCGAGCAGATTCCGGCTTTCACCACCATGGGCGGCGCCTTTGACCATGAAGAACGGCATGGCAAACAGGATCCATGGCAGCTGCCCAAATCCTGGCACGATGCGCAATCGAACATGATGTCCAATACGCCCTACAATTTTGTATGCACGGCCGACATCATCGGAGGCAACTCGGGCAGCCCTGTGGTCAATCGCCAAGGCAAGCTGGTGGGGCTGATATTCGACGGCAACATCCAGTCGTTAACCAGCGACTTTTTCTACAGCGAGAAACAGGCCCGGGCGACCAGCGTGCATGCGGGCGCGATCAGTCACGCCCTGCGTGCGATTTACAACGCCGGACACATCGCAGACCAGCTGGGTAAATAGGACAGACAAATCACGTTCTGTTCTCCTGCGTAGCGGACGAGGCCACGAGTCCCCTTTTGCGCAGGAGACGGGGAAGGACTCGTGGCCTGGTCCACTACCAATTACCAGATTGGGTTTTGAAAAGCCGTCTGGACTAACTTCCGCAGATGCGAACTCGCCATACGCCTGCCGGACCGTCCGATCAAAGATGCACCTTGCGGCCCTCGCGGACCGATTGCGTCTGCGCATGACACAGTTCGATGGCGTCACGTGCCAGTCCACCGTCGAGCATCGATGAGCGGGCTTGCTCCCCGCTAACGACACTGGCCACTTCGGCCAACTCCGGTACAAACGCATCGGACGGATCTTCATCGCAGGCCTCCGGGCGTAGTACCTCGCCCTGAGCGGTGAGAATTTTCAGCGGCATCATTTCGGGTGTATCCGCAAAGGCGGCGAATTCGAACTGAACCGTGGCTTGCTCGAAACGCACTTCAAAGGCATGGGTGAAGGGGCGTCCCTGCTGGTTGATCACGCCACCAAAACTGCAGACCACCAGGTCCTTGTTGTCAAAGTCGTAGACGGTCGCACAATACTCGACGCATTCGCCACGCATCCGCCCGCGACTGCAAACGGCTGTTGGCATGCCAAACAATGCGCGAATGAAATGCACATCGTGGACCAGCAAATCCAGCAAGGGGCCGCCCGTCCGATCGGGATCAAAAAAGCCTTCCAGCCATGCCGGATCGGCGACGGTGCGTTTGAACTCGCCGCCCTGCAACCTGCCATACTTGCCGGATTCAGCCAATTCGCGAACCAGGCCAAACTCGGCGAAAAACGGCAAGCAATGGCCCACCAGCAAATGGCGACCCGCCCGGCTGGCGGCCTCCAGCATCTGATCACACTGCCCCGTCGTCAGGGCCATCGGTTTTTCACACAGCACATGGCGACCGGCATCCAGGGCATCGATGGTTTGCTGGCAGTGCAGGTTGGGCGGCAGGCAGATGTCGACCAGATCGACCGAATCGTCGGCGACCAGATCGGCGTAGTTCTCATAGACCGAAACGCCCGACAAATCGACGTGTTGCCCCGGTGGCCCGAAATTGCCCTGAATCGTGGTCCAGTCACCACGTCGCTTGGCTTCATCACGGCTGCAAATCGCGACCACCTCGGCATCCGCAACCTTTTGCCACGCCAGCCAGTGAATCCAGCCCATAAAACCGACGCCGGCAATGCCTACCCTTACCATGCCATTCCCCGCAAATTTCGTGACAGCAGCTACAGTCAGCTCCCGCCGGACCACAGCTTAACATAACTGGCAACCGAAAGTTTCTCGTCGCTCCGCCATCATCTATAATGAATCAACTTCATTTCAGGATTTTTTTGCAGGGAACTGTCATGCCGGTCGAGATGCGGTTGGCGCGAATCATCATTAGCGAAATCAACGAAAACCAGGTCGTGTTCCTTCGCGAAGTGGATGGCGATCGGCAGTTCCCCATCCTCATCGGTATCTTTGAAGCGACCAGCATCGATCGCCGGGTCAAGGATATTCCGCGGACCCGGCCACTGACTCACGACTTGCTGGTCAATGCGATTGAGCAAATGGGTGGCCAGCCTGATAGTGTTGTGATCCGCGAATTGCGCGAGCATACCTACTATGCCGATTTGCGCATCAAGTACGAAGGCTCGATCATTTCGGTCGATGCCCGGCCCTCGGATGCGATTGCCGTGGCCGTGACCTGCGACCCGCCCCTGCCCATCTTCGTCGAAGAAGAAGTACTCGACGAAGCATTGTCGGCCGATTGATGCAGGTTCGGAAGGTCCGTCTGTCGGTCAAGAAGCAAGCCCGCATCATCGACATCCCATCCACCTACGCCAGCGGGTCACGGTCGGAGAATTCGGCCGTGGCGGGATCGTAGAATCTGGCCCGGAAGTATATCTGGCCCGGA
>CAMYKF010000227.1:0-1348 GCA_947258905.1 uncultured Pirellulaceae bacterium
ACACCCTCGACCGAGGCTACTTTGACCGGCTCCTGTGATTCAACCTGGGCCCACAATTCTGCGGGACAAAACAAAACGACGCACAACGCCAGCAAGCGAAACATGGCAATCCCCGAATAGACCAATGACGGACCTGGAAGCCCGTATTCTAGACTTCGCTGCACACACCCTCAATCAGCAGGCAACGCAAAAGGCGGCGGTGCGATACGGACCTCATTCCAGCGGTCGAAAAACGTCACTCACGCCACGGACCGATCGAATCGAGATATTGCCATGCCATACACCTGGCAATCTGGTGTATGTGATTCAGGTCGTAGTCGTGATCGTAATCGTAATCCTGATCGAATTTGCTGAAGTTATCAAACCTCGCAACGGATCAGTCACGAAAAAACGAGGACGAAGAGTTACCTGCGACCTGCGACCCCCAGCCTGCTTACGCGAGGTCGCGATCTTCGAACAGCACCAGCGCCAATAGCAGCGCGATCAGCGCGTACAGCGACGAGTACAGCGCAGCCCAGCCCAGGTAGTACACCGGCACTTCCACACCGCCGGTAATCGCGGCGTTGATGTCAAAGTGGTCCAGCACCGGGAAGATGATGGAGATCAGCTGGCCAAATACCACGACGCCTTCAAACGACTGGGCGACTTCGGCCGATTGCACAATCAGCGGCGTCAGGTGTCCCAGCACATAAATGGAGAAGCAAATCATGAAGTTGGCGAGGATGCCCAGCCGCGTCGAGATGACCACACTGATCGCGGCAAACACCATCGCTTCCATCCACGCCAGGATCAGCCCCGGTACCGTGTTGACGGCTTCGCGGAAGCAGGTTTCCCAGGCGAAATCGCGCACGGTCGATTCGCCACTGTCGTAGACCGGTTTGTAGGCCACCCACACAAAGAACCAGATGCCGACGATGATAAACAGCAGGCCGATGGCCATGCCGATGCCCGCGTATTTGCCGATGATGAATTGACGCCGGCTAACCGGCTTGCTCAGCACGGTTAGCGCGGTGCGGCCTTCGATCTCTTCAGCCAGCGACTTGCTGCCTGCCCAGACAGCCAGAAAGATGCCCAGCACGCGCAGCAACGTCAGCCCCGAGTCCTTGTACATCTTGATGTCTTCGCCGAACGTGTTGTACGGAATATAGATCGACACCACGACGAATATGATTCCGATCAGCAGCAGTATCAGAAACACTGGCTGGGACACTTCCGTCTTGAATGTCGACTGGGCAATCGCAAACACCTTGGGCAGCGCTGCCACGAAAATGAAATACAGCAGATACAGGCCCGCCATCGAGACCGCCGCCCACACGATCAAGGTGGCCTGGGGCAGCGCAGGAATCGT
>CAMYKF010000227.1:1447-6104 GCA_947258905.1 uncultured Pirellulaceae bacterium
GTCGCCGCGATTGCGAACGAAAAGCCCCTCGATGGGCTCATCCGGGAACCGGCCGTCACCGCCAGGTCGCTTGACATACAGCTGGTAATCGTCCGATGGGGCCAATTCCAGATACTGGGAGCGGGACAGGTTGGCTGTGATCGGCAGCGACGAGTACTCGATGGGCTGGTCTGACTTGATGCGAATCCAGCGCAGCCGCGAGCCGTCAAGTTGCACTTCGGACATCAATGCGCCGCTTTCGGGCGCAGGGTAGGGTACCTCAAGAGTGGCCCGGCTCTCGCCGGTGCCCGGCAATTCCACCAACGACTGGAAAAATTCGTCCGGGTTCTCCACAAACAGGATGACACCGAACCCGCCACGCGTTGCAAGGATGTATCCGGTGATTGCAAACACCAGCGCCACGATGCCCACGATGGAAACCCAGTACAACAATCCGTCACGCGGCGCCATCGTAATTTCGTTGTTTCGCTTGCGGGAGATCGCAGCAATCAATCCGAAACCAAGGACCAGCGAACCGCCTCCGTAGAAGATCACCATCAGAACCAGATGCCGGATCCACTCGGTGGTTTCCATGTCCCCCTGGTTCAAGTAGCCCCGGGAGCTGGTATACCAGAAAAACAAGCCGAAGAAGATCAGCGACAGCACGATACTGACAACGACGCCTGCCCGACTTTCGTACAGGGTATTCAGGCCTTTGACGCGACCCAGCAAAACCAGCAGGCCCCAGATGGCCACGGCAATCACAAATCCGATGGCGATGCCCGCCGACAGAGTCCACACCGGCGTCAGCCAGTTGGTGATTTTTTCGGATTGCCCCAATAGTAGCAGCATCAGCCAACCACCTGAACCTGAACCGGAATGTCAAACAGAATGAAAGCGCGACGTCTTGTCGTGGAAGGGAATGACCCCCGCGGGACGGGAATGCCCCTGATGGCGATACGGATTTGGCATCCGCTTCGTTCGCCCAAAAATCGGGCGTGCAGCCAAGCGACCATTATGCGCAGTCGTGCCGCGATCGACTACCAGGCAACCGACTCAAAACCCAATCCGCCATGTCACCGACAAGGCGTCTCGAATTCAATGGTGAAGCGGTCGAATTCACCGCTGGCCGCTTGCTCCTGCGACTCCCAGTCGGTGACTTCACCGTACGTCGATTGACAGATTTGGTTGACCATCTCACGTAGTTTGTCCGTCGTCGCTTCCGCCACGACCTGTACCCGTCCGTCCGGCATATTCATCACCCAGCCGGTCACGCCCAGGGACCGGGCAACCCGAACGCTGGTGTGCCGGAATCCCACGCCCTGTACTTGTCCGGAAAAGAAAATCTGCCAACGTTGGCGATTGTCACTCATGGCTGGTGGCTACGGGCGATACAAGGTCACAACACAGCGGGTTGGCGGGGGCAAATCGGGCTACAAAAAAACCCCACCGCTTGCCAAGGCAAAACGGCGGGGCCGGAACAGAGAAGAGGCCGCTGCTGTGCGAGTCAAAGAGCAAAATTCTGCTCCCGTCAACGCACGGAATAAAACTGCTATGATGAGTCGATGATACCAAGTTGGAATGCAAAGTCCAGCGTTTTCGAAAATTTCTGAAACCCGGATTTGGTGTTCCTGCCGGGGCATTTGCGGCAGAACAAGAGGTCGCGAAACCCCGCTGCAACGATTTTTTGTCGTGATTTTTTGATGGCCCCAACTGGATACTTTAACTTTCGCGAGTCACCTCACGGATGAGCCACTTCCTAGCGCTGTGCCGGGATGTAGCCCGAATCGGTGGCCGGCAATTGATTGACCATCAAGCCCATTTTCGGACTCACGAAAAAGGCGCCAACGACTTCGTCACCGACGCCGATCTGGCATCGCAACGCGCGATTCACGATGCCCTGCAACAACACTTTCCCGATCATGGATTCCTCGGAGAGGAAAAACTCGATCTCCCCATGACCGGCAATCGGCAATCGGAGTATTGCTGGATTGTCGATCCGCTGGACGGCACGCTTAACTATGTGCACGGACTTCAGTCGTTCTCGGTATCGGTGGCGTTGCGTCGCGGTGCCCGGATCATCGCTGCCACCGTCTACGATCCGTGGCTGGACGAGTTGTATTCAGCGTGCGAGGATTCGCCCGCCACGCTGAATGACCAGCCGATCCGCCCCAGTCCATGTCAAGCGCTGGGTGAGGCGCTAGTGGTTGTCAGTTTGCCGGCGCGTGTCAGCTCCGAGTCGCCCGAGCTGGCGGATTTTCTCAAGTTGCTATACGGCGCACGATCAATTCGGCGACTGGGTTCGGCAGCGCTCAACCTGTGCTATGTGGCAGCCGGTCGCCTGGATGCCTACTGGGCGACGACCGTCAATCTTTGGGACATCGCAGCCGGCTGCCTGATCGTGCAGCAAGCCGGTGCCGGCATCACCGACGTATCCGGCCAGCGGCTGGATCTTGATCAGCCACGTTTTATCGCCGCTGCCACGCCGGAACTGGGCCGGGAGATGGTCGCCGCCCTGCAGCGATCGTCGTGAACCCAACTTGATCGGCGCGCTTCCCGCAAAGTTGCGCATGCAGGCCGTTCAGCAAATCGCTCAGCTTTCCAGCAAACGCCACATCGTTGCCGCCACGGGTACAAAGATGATCAGCGGCAACCAGGCTGCCAGGGCGGGCGGTGCAACCAGTCGCGCGGCACCCAGTGATTGACTGGCAATCACCGCCAGCACCATCAACATAACGACGAGCATGCAGATTCCGGCGGACAAAAACAGATTGCGTTCACCACGCGCAATGACCAGCGGCAAGCCGATGAGCAGAATACTCATATCAAAGATCGGTTGCACAATCCGCCAATGGATGTCGACGCGATTTTGATTCGAGTAGGAAGAACTTGGTTGCCGGCTGCGGACAATCATCTCGCCCAGCGAGGCATGACGCAGCAACTCACGGCCATAGGCCAGTTCCAACGTGTCGATTCCCGATGCGATGAACATCTGGTTTTCATGCAACCAGTCATTGTCGGCGGGGCGGAAGATAATGGTGCGGTCTTCCAGTCGCTGCGAGGACGCGTCTTCCTGGCGGTGAGCCAGCGTGACGTTCTCCAGCAGGTATCCGGCAGGGTGCTCGTCGCTGGCCGGCGTAAAGACCCCTTCTTCGGCCGTAATGCGATCCCCATGGTCGGCCAGGGCCGCCGGTAACGTGAATTCCGGGGCGTCAATCGAATGCCTGGCCGGCGTGACTTGCTGGCCCCGAATCAAAATACCGGTGCTGTGGTCGACCGTCAGGCCAACCGAACGCCCTCCCGATCCAGACAAGTCCTGCGCGTTCATGGCCAGCTTGTCGCGGACTTGCGGGATCAGCAATTCGCGATTGACGATCATCATCAGGACCAAAATCGCGGTCACGACCAAAATGGGTCGCACGATTCGACGATTGGAAATGCCGCCGGCGGCGATCGCAGTCAACTCGTTTGTTCGCTGCATCAGAGCCACTGAAAAGATCGCCGCCACCAGGGCAATCAGGGGAGCGGTGCGATCAAAAAACTGCAATACCCTGGGGCCATAGTAACTGGCGATCACCTGGACTGTGTTGCCCGACTGGCCCAGTCGCAGAAACTCCTCCAGGTTGGAAAAGGTATCCACGACGATAAACAGTCCGCTAAAGCTGACAAAGCAGATCAGAAAGATCTTGAGGAACAGGCTTACGATGTAACGGTCAATGATCGGCATCATGCGTCAACAGAACCGGCAAACAATTCAAGGAAACGAGTGGGCAAGGCGATTATAAAATCCCCGGGAACCGGCACCGATAGCAATTTGTGCAAGCGTCGCATGCAGGTCGCCGCCCGTACTACGTGCCCGGCCGCGTGGTGGTTCCCTCCAGGGGCTTGCCGCCAACACAGGAATCGATCAACCTTGGCAAAAAGCTGCCCGTCGACAGCTGTTTATGGATATCGCCAGTTGCATTGAGGTGACCTATTTCCAGTCGCACGGAAACAGGCGGTGCCAGGTTGCGACGCTGGCGTCGCTCGCTCAGCGACCTGTTGGTGCCATCGGTCTGCATCGGTTGCCAGGTTCCGCTGGCCCTTGATGAGGAGTTGCAGATTTGCAGTGACTGCCAGGCCACGATGCACGGCGATGATCGGTTGTGTTTTTGTTGTGGCTGCGGGGCCCGTTTCAAATCGGCGGAAGCGTCCGTTGCGAACTGTTACCGGTGTCGTGATCCGGAGCTGCCTTTTGCCAGTGTGACCTGTCTGGGCAATTACGAATCGCTGCTGCGCGAACTGGTGATCCGCATGAAAAGCCAGGCGGGCAGCGCGGTGGCCCTGCAACTGGGGCGCTGGCTGGCCCGGGAACTGAATTCGCAGCCCAGGCATTATGATCTGGTCACGCCCATGCCGATTTTCTGGCTGCGACGGTTGCGGCGCGGACACAATGTTTCAAGTCTGCTGGTCGAGTCCATTTGCGCCGCGGGCGTGGCGGGCCAGACTGACCGTTCGCTGCTGGTAGCCACGCGGCGAACCCGCAAACAGGGCACGCTGACGACGGCGCAGCGATTTCACAACGTGAAAAACTGTTTCGCGATTTCGAGGCAGGCAGACGTGGAATCAAAGAGTATATTATTGGTGGACGACGTGATGACATCCGGTGCCACGGCCCTGCAGGCGGCCCGGGTGTTGC
>CAMYKF010000228.1 GCA_947258905.1 uncultured Pirellulaceae bacterium
CATCAAGGCACCTCCAACGAACAAAGCACCCATGTCGCCGAAGTGATCGCCATGGAGGTGCCCGACGAAGACCTTGTCGAGGAAGTCGTAGGGAATCTGAAGCGCCGAGATCCGCTCGGCCGCACCAGAGCCGATGTCGAAGATAAACTTGTCGCCGTTGCCAAGCTCCACAACGAAGCAGGCCGCCGCCTGAGCCATGCGCGTAAAGGGCATGCCGGTACCACACGCGATGACGCGCATCTCGTCGGGCGCCAGAGTCTCGCTGTTGGGTGCGTAAAATTCCCTCTCCCGCGCTTCGGTCGGAGAAACCAGTGGTTCGTCTTGAACAGAAGGTGGTTCGCCGAAAGATTCGGTCGTCGTCGATGGATTCTCTGATATGGCAGCATTTGCCGATGCTACATTCAGCGGCGCAAACGGTTGGGAAAAATACCATCCGGCAACAAGACCCAACAGGAGTCCGATCCCAAGTCCAATCTGCAGCTTTCCAAATTTCATTTGTTATCTCCCATCGACTTGACTTCGTGGCTGCGGAATGGCCATTCGTGCCAATCCAGGCGAGGTGTTATGATCAATTCGATCACATTTTGGCCCAATCTAGCTGGTCCAAAACTGGCGTGCTATCCTGATATTCTCAAGAGTATCCGCTTTGTCTCAACTAAGAGAAGAATGTGCCACAACGTAGCCCGCTAAGCGCGTATCCACTGGTTTCAACAGCCAGCGCCGACGTTGCCCAATCCGTTGTGTCACGCGAACTCGCTGATTCCCGAATCCGTCGAATTGGTCATGACAATCCATTTCAGTTCGATATGAACGGTGTTCACTTTGGTGATACTTTGATCGGCTGGAACTCTTATCACTCGGACACGGAAATTGAAAACGGCCAGGTCCATGACACGGTCGCTTTTGTGCTCGGAGAAATGAACCCCGTGTTTTGCATGGACAATGATCCCGTTGTTTGCACTCCCTCAACAGCGGCTGTGATTTCGCAGTCGAAAATGTCCATCCGGCGGCCCGCAAGGTCGAGTGTTCTGGTGCTAAGAACGTCTTATCAAGCACTGGAACGGCGATTCCAGGAAATTACCGGAACCCAACCGCGTGGTCGAATTACCTTCCAGCGCAATGTTGACATTATGGACGGGCCTGGTGCCCAATTACGTCAAACGTTGCTGTATGTTGTCTCCCAGCTGGGAACCAGCGACACACTCTTAAGCAACCGGCTTCATCGCACGGCGACTGACGATTTGCTGCTGACGACGCTACTTTCGATTCCAAACAGCCACACAGATCTTTTGCTGCGGGATGCCCGGGATTTTGCACCAGACCTGGTCCGCCGTGCAGAAGAGTTTTTGGAAGCTCACGCAACCGAACCGATAAAAATGCAAAACGTATTCGAGGCATGTGGGTGCAACCGAAATCGTCTTTATCGAGCCTTTAAGCAGCATCGCGGCTATACACCGTATGAGTTTCTCCAAAGTTGCCGGCTCCAGGCATCGCGCAGGCTGCTACTTTCACCGTCCGTAACAGACACGGTTTCGTCCATCGCGATGGCAACCGGTTTCCCTCATCTCGGCAGGTTCGCCGCGCTTTATAAAGAGCGATTCGGCGAATCTCCTTCCGATACGCTGCGAAGAAGTCGCTGACAAAAGGTCCAGGTTCAAGACGGCCCACGGAACTCTCGGAAAACGTTGGATTCTTACGTGGCAAATCGTCGGAAATTCACCGAGGGAACTCGCCATCTGTTCAGAAACCTGAATCTGACAAAATGGTTTTCCTGGCAAGCTATGATTTGAGGGTCGTAGCGACCCGCCCGACACAGCGAAGCAAACTACGCGCGCTTTTTTTATTCGTCCGACTGATCGTGGATTTTGCAGAAGCAGGAGCGGTCGATGGCCACGTCGGCGCGTTGTGAGGCTTGCTCCAGTTGTTCACGAATCTGTTTGGCTTCCGCCATCTTGCCTTGCTTTTCCAGGCAATCGGCCAGACCGGCCAGGGACCACGGATTTTTGGGGCGTCTCCGCTGATCTTCCCGATAAACGGCGACCGCCTCGTCCAGCCGTCCTTGCTCCAGCAACAGCGCTCCCAGTGCATGCCGCGCGGGCTGCATCCAGCCCCAGGGCTCGTCATAGTTCAGGGCGTCATCGCGACGCACGGCCTCGCGCAGGTGTTCGAAGGCCTGCTCGTAATTGTCTTTGCGATATTCCACTTCACCGGCAATCATCGCTTCGGCCACACCCAGAATTTCAAGTGATGGATTTTGAAACAGAAAACTGGTTTCGGGAACGGCATCGCGGGCCGCGAAAAACTTTTGCTGTTCGACCTCCGCTTCGGCAACTCGTTCGGTGGCTGCATAGGCCAGTGCTCTGGCGTAATGCCTGGTGGCGCGGGACATGGGCAGGTAATCGGCGGGTTCGGGCTCATTGAGGATGTCTTCCCAACGACCAAAACGAATCATTACGTGCAACGGCATGGGCATAAACGCATCGAGAAAGTCGGTTTGATCCCTCAACATGACTTCGGGAACCTGTTTGGGAATTTCCCGCGCGGTGGCCAGAGCCAGTTCGCCCTGACCATCGAACATGGCGCCGTAAACGAGAAAATGATAGTTGTGAATACGGTACAGCGAGTAGAAATTCAGCGGCCCTTCGCGTTCCAGGAACTGTTTGTCCAGCTCGATCGCCACGGCGTTGGAATAGATCACTTTCCCGTAGTCACCCACCAGCACGTAGATGTGTGACGGCATGTGAACGAGGTGACCGGAGCCTGGCACGAGATGCAATAGCCGGTCCGCAGCCGCCAGCGCCTTTTCCGGGTGCGGAGAGGCTTCCACGGCATGGATATACAAATGGCACAACAGCGGCTGGTTGGGCCAGCGCTCCAGCGCCTTTTCCAAAACGCCGACGATCTCGGCCGTGCCTTCAGTCGCTTCACCCTCCGGTGTCCACTGATTCCAGGGGCTCAAGTTCATCAGCGACTCGGCAAGCAAGGCCGGCACGAGCGGATCATCCGGGTGTTTTTGATATAAGTCACGCATGGCATCAGCGTACGCCTGATTGGCCGGATCGCGTTCATCGACCGGAGGTGCCGGCGCTGGATAACGACGGATCAGCGCCCCGATCAGGTCGCGCTCCAGTTCGGTACATCCGTGGCTATGCAGTTGGGCCAATTGCAGGGCAAACCGGGCCTGTGCGATCAGGTGCGGTTCGATCTCCATGTTGTTGATGTTGGGACCCATGGCGTAGGCTATGCCCCACAAGGCCATCGCCATGGAGGGATCGGCCTGCAGTGCTTTCTGAAAACAGCGCACCGCTTCTTCATGATTAAATCCGTGACACATGGCCAAGCCACGGTCAAACCACAACTGGGCCTGTGGATTGTCAGTGGTGGCCTGATAGTGCAAGTCCCCGATGTCGTAATAGTCGTCGGGGGCTTGTTGCTTTGCCGGGACCGCGGATTGCTGAACTGTTGGCTGTGTGCCGGAACCCAGTACATACCACGACCCCAGTAACGCTACCGACAACGTTGAAATGGTAATGATTCGAACCATGCGACTCCCCTTTGAGTTCAGTTAGTCTGGTGATCGTGTCGTCGCGCACCGTGACTGGTTTCACGTACGTTGATAGTTGCATAACTGCCGCGGCAAAGCACCGATCCACAGCATATGCCGAATTTTTCGCAGAATCTCTGGCAGGATGCAAACAAATTGTGTTTGTGACCGGACTCCCTGAACTGGTGGCCAGCGGAAAGAGGTTTTGCGACAATTGCCGGATTCTCCAATCAGGTCGCGATAGTCGCCGATCGCTCTGCGATCGTGGAGGATGGGCAACGATCGCGGAGCGATCGGCGACTATTCCAGGCTGCTTAGCACTTCACTGTTGTCGCCATGCCACGCCGATCGAACCGCGTTTTCAATATCACGCTGGCAGCCGTATTGCTGCTGGTCGTGCTGTTGATGGGCGTGTTGCCGCTGGTGGAGTTGTGGCTGCCGGTCGATTCCAGCCTGGCCCGCGTACTGGAATGGATCCGCTCGCGTGTCATGGAGGCCATGATTGCGTTGTGGTTTTTTGCGTTGGGCAGCATGGTCGGCAGCTTCATCAATGTGGTCGTGTGGCGGATGCCGCGTGGAGTGTCGGTGGTTTCGCAGGGCTCGGCCTGCCCGCGATGTCACGCGACGATCCGCCTGAAGGACAACATTCCAATCTTTGGCTGGATCAAGCTGGGTGGGCGTTGTCGCGTTTGCCACTTGCCGATTTCGCCGCGCTATCCGATCGTCGAAGCGATCTTTGCCGGTGTTTTCCTGTTGCTGTTTTTTGTCGAGTTGAGTTCCGCGGCGGGCAATTTGCCGGGTGGCCCCTGGCATCGCAGCAGCGGCATTCTGCAGGTCATTCTGGGCGCGCGGTGGGACGTGATCGCGGTTTATGCCTACCACATTACGCTAATCACGATGTTGTTGACCTGGATGCTGATGATCTATGACCGTAGTCGCATTCCGGTGAAGACCATCGCGTTTGCCCTGTGCGCAGGTTTTGTCGCCGCCGCGCTGGTACCATACGTGCAGCCTGTCAAATGGGTGGCCGATCATTCCGCGTGGTTTAGCGATCTGACGTGGCTGCAGCGAATCGACACCAGTTTTCTGGGGCTGGCTTGCGGGTTTTTGGCC
>CAMYKF010000229.1:0-4643 GCA_947258905.1 uncultured Pirellulaceae bacterium
CCATCGATCAGATCGGTGGCATTGCCGGCCCCGATAAGAACTTCGGCGGCTGCTACGTACTGGGCTTGCGAAATCAAACCGGCGCCGAGATAACTCTTGACCTCGACGAGTACTGGCAACGGATTGCCGTACTTTTCGCCGAGTAACGAATCGATCCGTTTGGCCACAATGTCGGCCTTTAGTTCCGGCATGTCGGCCGATTTCATCGATTGGTCGGTTCCGTCGGCAAAGATAGCATCCAGTTCGTCCTCGACGGGATCATCCCGGCCTTTCTCGCGAGCCGATGCCACGGCCAGATCGCTAAGTGACCGAGTTTTGACAATTTCCTCGCCTTTCTTGACGGTATACACCTTGGCCTGCGTGGTGGATTTGGTGGATGTTTCCCCGTTACTGCGCTCGGAATGACGAACCTTGATGGTGAACACGACCAGTACATCGATGCCGTGCTCGCGGGCACGATCCAGCAGATCGTCCTGGCTGCCGGTTCCCAGCATGATCAGTCCCGGAGCCAGCGACGTGGCGTCGGCTTCGTATCCCGGTTCGAATTCGGGATCCTGGTCACGCGAGTTGTCGCGGTTGCGATTCGGCGGGGCAGCCCGTGGCGGTGGATTATTGCCGCCCGCAGTCATAAAATCGCCGCTGCCGCCGGAACTCTCGTTCGACTTCGAGTCATCGTTGTCCCGGGTGCTGGCTGGCGATTCCTCTTCATCGGGAAGGTCGAGTTCAAAGTCCGTATCAATTTCCCTGAGGATCGAGCCATAAAAAGCGTCGCCGTGGCGTCGCCGCATTTCGAATCGCTCAACGAATTTTTGACCGAAATCACCGGTGTAATACAGCAGTTCTTCCATCGGTGCCTTGCCGTCCGAATCACTGCCGCCCGAACCGGGGGCGTCCGCACCACCTCGTGGCCGCCGTTGACCCTGTCGCCTGTTGCTGCGTGGGGTCAGCCCGAAGCCGCCGCCACTGGGAGCACCCGTATTGAAATCATCGCCACCGCCACCGCGATTGCTGCTCGATGACGAAGTGGACGCAACGGTGTTACCGATGGTCGGTGGATCACCTTCGAAGTCACCGGGTTGATAGACGACGCCAACTCCCCAGCGCAGTGCCAGTCGTGGTGCCCTGATTCCCTGGTACCAGCCGAGCGGATGCTCGGACAGCGCGCCGTCTTCGGTCAGGGCGTGAGCATACAGGTACTGGAATCCTTCACTGTCGTGCTGGTTGGTAAAGGCCAGTTGGGCGCGATCAAAAAACGAGACGCGTTGTTTTTTGGGTTCGGGGCGCTGCTGCGTGATGGCCGGTGCCTGGGGTTCGGACGAGTCGTCGCTGGAGGAGTCCTCGTCGTCTTCTCCCTCGTCTTCGTCGGAGTCACCGCCACCTTTTGTGCGACGCTCCATTTCCTTGCGCATTTCTTCGGCAGTCATACCGCCGCCACCCAGACCGGCTTCCGGTGGCTTTTTGCGGCGACGAGCGTTACTTATGCGACGGGTTGGTTCAGGGCTTTGTTTTGGGGCAGCTTCCTTGTCGGCATCATCATCGCCTTTGGCGTCGCCATCGTCCGAGGCGTCCTCATCGCCTGAGGTGTCTGATGATTCGCCTTCGCTATCCTCGCCCGACTCGTCGTCGTCGCTGGCCTGGTCGCGGTTGGGCATTTGCGGCGGAGTGCGTTCCTGGTTCTGTTGTGATCGCTCACGCGCCCTTTGTATGGCGGTTTCCGGACTGTTCGCCAGTTGTTTCTTGCCTTCTCCACATCCCAATGCAGAGAGCATCAGGATCGCCACCAGAATGGTCAGGTAGTTTCGCATCATGTACCTCGTTCGGAAGTGGAATCGCCGCGAGCCCCGAAGGCAGCGTTCCTGTCCGGAAAATGGAAGGGAATTGGAGAATCATCTCGCAATCGATAATTGTAGAACCGACCTGCGGCCATTGCTACCCAGTTTAGACAACCCGAATGTCAAATTGACCACGAATTCCCGGGTCTTGCGGGCAGTTGACAGGCCTGATCAGGATGTCCAAATCAGTTGTCGGCATCGTATATCAGATCGCCACCACGCTGCTCGTATCGATCATTGTAGGTACCGGTGCCGCAGCCCGTGCTGACCAGAATCAACACGGCAAAAACCAAACACCAAATTCGACGGGTTGTCATTCTCATACAGCCTGGTTCCCCCCGAGCGTGCGGTCGGAATCTTTTTGCCGAACGCTGGCAATGCAACGGGATCGCAGACCGTATTGTGGTTCGACGCGGCAGGGTCCGCAATAGTTCCCTGCGATTCCGGAACCTGGGCAGGATGCACGCAAGCGGCGTATTTTTTAGGGATTCTGTGATAGAATCGGCACAGGATGCGAAGTCTCCGAACCCCCATGCTGTGCGAGGATACTGCCATGAAAACTGGAACGATCGGCAAAAACAGGCTCCGTCCGGGTTGCCTGATTCTGCTGCTGTCAGCTGCCATTTGCCAGCCCCTGACGGCCCAGACGAATTCAGATGATCCTGCAGTCGGTGCCTGGCAGCGTGTCCAGTCGCTCTACCAGACGTTCGATCAAAACTACTTCCGTCCGGTTGCCAAACAACAGTTCATGCTGGTCGCCGTGCATTCCTGCTATGCGGTTGCCGACCGTCAGCCGCCCGAGCAGTTGCGCTACGAGGTTGCCCAGCTGACCAGCGATGCCGAGTTGGAAAAGTGGCTGACCACTCATTGGCGCGCAGCCCTCGAAGGGATCGATGAAGATCCGGACCGCCCTCTGCTGGATCGCGTTTCCAACCGCTTGTTGCAACAGCTGGACCCCGGGGCGGGTTACGCGTCGGCCAATGACAACCGCGTGCAAGAGCAACTGGCGGAAAACCAGTACGTAGGCATCGGCATTCGCGTCCGATTCGAAGACGACAAAGCCCTGATTGACTATCCGTTCCCCGGCGGCACGGCGCACCAGGCCGGCGCGCGAGTCGGCGACTTTATTCTGGAAGTCGACGGAGAATCAATGGAGGGGCTGAACCTCGGCGTTATCGTGCAGCGTCTGCGCGGTCTGGAAGGATCGAGCGTCAGTGTCGTCGTGCAGAACAAGGATGGCTCGGAGGCCCGTACGCTGGATATGATCCGCAAGGTGATACCCATACCCAGCGTCACTGGTCTCCGCCAATATGAAGATGGTACGTGGGAGTTCATGGCGGACGAGGGTGGCCGTCACGCGTATATGGCCATCAGCTCGCTGGTCGGCAGCACTTCGGCCGAACTCCGCGATGCGGTCCGCAAAGTTGCTGACGCCGGGGCCGAGGGAGTGGTGCTCGATCTGCGACAACTCACTGACGCCGATCTGCATCATTTGAACATGGTGGCTGATGTCTTGATTGGCCAGGGCGAATTGGGAACGCTGCGCTTGCCTGATGGACAGACCCGCCAGCTGGAAACCCGCGCCGATTCCGCCTTCGAGAACATGCCGATTGCCGTGCTGACCGGTCAGCGTGTATCGGGACCGGTGTTTGCCCTGTTGAACGCGTTGGGGCAACGCGAGCGGACGGCGTTGATCGGACCCGTGACGACCAGCGCCCTGTCCTGTCTTGACTCCTTTGAATTGCCCGATGGCGATGGGGCCATCCAGCGCTTGCCATACGCTATCCTGATCCCGGCCGGCAAGGCTGCCTCTTCCGGCTATCAACACTTGCAGGTGGAGGAATCCGGTCTGGCCCGCTTGCCAGTGGACGAAGAGTTGACTTCGGGAGACCCGTTGGCCGCCGCCCAACAATGGCTGGACCAACAATAAGGAGATGGCTGCTGATTTTGATTCCGCAATCCAGTCTGGTATCCTGATCGATCGTTCAGGAAGTTTGGCACGCGGGCAAAAATCCGGCGACCGTTCATAAACAGATAACAGCACACAGAACATTTGGAGTTGTAAGCATGTTGCGACGACTTTTTGTATTCCCGGCTCTGGTTTGCCTCGGCATGCTGACCTTTAACCAGGTTCAGGCCCAAACCGGACAGGAAACGGTGGAACATGAGGGCGAATTGAACTCGGAAGATCGCGTGCATTCCGATTCCGGCTCGTACATCGATGATTACGAAGTCGAACTGGAATCCGGAATGCTGCTGGTTATCTCCATGGAGTGCACCGACGACAGCGGTCTGGACACGGTGTTGCACCTGACGGGCCCTTCCGGACAGGAACTGCGAAACGACGACGCCTACGACGACCAGGGGTTTACAGGTTCGCGAATCACCACGGTCGTTTCGGAAGCAGGCGTTTGGGAAATCGGCGCTGCGGGCCTGCACGAGGATTCCGAGGGTGCCTACAAGGTGACGGTGGAAACGGCGTTGCTGGAAGAGATGCTTAACGAACGCGGAGATCTGGAGGCCACCGACGAACGTCTGATGAAGTTCGGCGAGTACTTCGACACGTACGAAATCGACGTGGAAAACGGCAAGACCTACGTCGTGAACTGTTTTTCCACCGAATTTGACACGTTCCTGGCCGCCAACTACCCGGGCGGACACGCCTACAACGATGACATCGACAGCAGCTACAACAAATCGATGATCGTGTTCAAGCCGGACGAGAACGGCAAGGCAAGAATCATCATGACCAGTTGCAATGCCGATTCAACCGGCCGCTATCGCATCAACGTGTTCCGCGTTGACAAGTAA
>CAMYKF010000229.1:4668-7365 GCA_947258905.1 uncultured Pirellulaceae bacterium
CCGCTGACAGCATCGGCGGGCCGTTTTCTTGCATGGCCAATCGCTCTTGCCATCGGTCACTAATTCCTTCATCCTCCCCCGATTTCCAGGTTTCACCAGGGGGAGGAGTTGCCAATGCGATTGACCATTCCCCGCGGATTCTGGCTGGTCATGATACCGCTTGTCCTGGTCGCCATGGCGTCGGTCCTGGTCTTTCTTTCCACGCGTCACCTGCCCGCGATGTATCGCCAATGGCTGGAAGTACCGCCCGAGCAAAATGCGCAGCAAGGACTGGAGTTCGAACGGCGTCTGGTGGAATTGTCCAACCGTATTCGGCTCGACAAGCACTGGTCAGCGCGGTTGACCCACGAGCAGATCAACGGCTGGCTGGCGTCCGACCTGCCGGAAAAGTTCCCGAGGGTACTGCCGTCGACCGTGAAGGAACCCCGCGTCGTGATCCGTGAAAATGAAATGGACCTGGTGTTTCGGATCGAGTCCAGTCGCTTTAAGGGCATCGTAACGATCACCGGCGAAATCTTCTGTACCGACGTGGAAAACCAGCTGGCATTTCGCGTCGGCAAGGTGCGGTCCGGTGTGCTGCCAATTCCCATGTCCTGGTGGGCCAGCCAGCTGGAAAAGTCACTGCGTACCAAGGCTATCCTGTTGTCCTGGTCGCAGATCGACGGAGACCCGGTCGCCATGATTACCTTGCCCGGATCCTTCCAGCACGGCGAAGGGACGCGGCCCACATTCGAGTCCATTGTGTTGTCCGACGGTTACATCACGGTCAGCGGCAGATCGCAACATGAGGTAGTGGCGTTTCATTCGCTGTTACCCGGCTGGTCCGACGAAAGCAGCGAAAGCACCCAGCGTTGATGCCCGGGTTCAAATCGCAAACAAATGGTGCCGCTGAAGTTCGATGCCTGTAACCGCACCTGCACCCGGTCCTCTTCGTTGACCAGCATTTCAAACACGCCGCGGCAGATTTGCGTAACGTCACCGCGGTCGTCTGAGACCGGCCCCTGGTAATCCAGGTACTCCAGGCGGTGATCAGGCAAGCGGCGTACGTTTTGCGGCTCCAGCGGTGGCCACCGAGCCAGTTCCCAGGTGGCCAGCGTCCCGCCTGTCTGCAGCATGAGGTCGAAATGATCCGCCCGCCCGCTGCCGGGTGGCAGTCGATGCCGCAGCACAACGAATTGTCGCGAGTTGTCTTTCAAGGGGATGGGGTCTCGCCAGGCGTTGGCGTGAGGAATTGCGAAAACGTAAAAACAAATGCGGTCGAGGCATTATAGGCACACGTTCCCGGCGAAAACGAAGTTGTGGTGATTCGGGTTACCCGGTAAAAGTTCCTTCGATGAGGCCGGATCCGGGCAGCCCGGGACATCTTGCCCGGGGGTGTCGGTGAAAGGGAGCGATTACAGCAGGACAGCCAAATCCGATGATCAATCATGCACCTGAAGTGCTGTTTATCCAGGGAGTCCAGAAAACCGGGACGTCGACGCTGGTGGGAATGCTAAACTGCCATTCGCAAATATTTTTGTTGTATGAAACGGCTGTGGGACCCGGCTGTATCTCGAGATACGGAAAGCAATTGCTGGACCGTTACCCTGATGCCCGTCAGTTTTTTCGGAGCGCTGCAACTCTGGCCACGCCATATGAAAAACTGTTTGATTACCTGCTGAAAAAGAATCCGAAATGGTCGTATCGGTACTTCGGTGACAAATTGATCACATCGGACCCGGATGCGACCCAGCAGCATCGGGCACAACGCGTCATCTTTGCCTTGCGCGATATCCGATCGTGGCTCTGCAAGGAACCCATCGTGCATAATTACCGGACCGATCTCGATTTGGTTCCGGCAGCGGTCGAATACCTTCGCTACGTATTGGGAACGTTCAGGCACACGCATGGCCACCGAATCTGGCTGGAGGATCTGGTGGGTCACAATGGGGAAGTCATCGGGGGGCTGGCCAAATTTCCGGGTATGTCGTTGAGGGAACATCTGGATAGATGGTGGGAGAAGATTGGCAACTACGACGACTGCGATCCCAAGTCCGCTATCGACTGGTCATCAGTTCATCCTTCGTCCCGACAACCGCCACGGGAAATGGACACCACGTTTGAGTTGAAACCGCTGCCCTTTTGGGATGGAGTGTCAGCGAGCATCGATCCGTTTCGCAACCGCGGCGTCGATTCATCTGCGGTGCCGGATGAAGAGATTGATTCGGCTTTACAGCTGGTTGAAGGGCTCTATCGGTACTCGCCCTTGCCGCTGCAGGCCGCTTACCGGCACATTGCCACAGCCCGGATGGGCATCACCACGCCTCTGTATGCCAGGTCTTCTTCTGAATCCACGTCCCCGGCGGCACGGCGACTGAGGCTTATGGCGGAACGTGCGGGTTTGGGCCGGCTATTCAAGCGCGCCGGATGATTCGCTTCCGGGCTTGCATTGCGACCCCCGTGCATCCGTAAAATGCGGCCATGATCAGGGCAGTGAACATTGATGCAACGACCCCGCGACAACTGGCGGCGCGAATTGGCAAATGGCGTCGTCAGGAACGCGGCATTCCAGCCGCCGATCCCGCGTCGTTGGCCGGTTCGCTTTTGCGAGAGAAATTCACCGATCGGCAAATCTTGTTTGAAGTCTGTGAAGAATCCGATGGGCAACCCCTGGCACACGTTGTCGCCAGGCTCTCGCCATCACTGTTGTGCCCGGCA
>CAMYKF010000230.1 GCA_947258905.1 uncultured Pirellulaceae bacterium
CTTTGAGGTAAAACTATCAACTGGAGAGCCGGATGCGGGAGAACCGCCAGTCCGGTTCGGAGGGAGGGGAGAGCTAACCACTCTTCCCTACCCCTATCCTTGTGGGCTCCACAGTGTGTGACCGGCGCTTATGCCAGTTCCGACAAGTGAAGATCAATGCATTCCGCGAGGACATCCGGGTTGTAACCACCCTCCAGCACGCTGATGATCTTGCCCCCGGCGTGCGCACTGGCGATTGCCTTGACCATCAGGGTCAGACGGGCGAAATCATCGGACTCCAGTCCCAAAGACCCGATGGGGTCGTCCTTGTGAGCGTCGAACCCGGCACTGATCAGGACAAGCTGGGGCCTGATCTGATCGGCGAAATCGCTCAACTCGACTTCGAAACGCTCGATTTGTGCCTGCCGCGCCGTGCCAAACTCGATCGGCAGGTTTTTGATCGTGCCCGCTCCCGCCCCGGATCCTGATTCGTCCGCAGCGCCTGTAAACGGATAAAAGTGATTGCGGTGCATCGAAAAATAGCCAACTTTTGGATCAGTCCAAAAGACGGCCTGGGTTCCGTTGCCGTGGTGCACGTCCCAGTCGACGATCAGGATGCGCTCCAGTCCGAATTCGTCGGTCGCGACCCGGGCTGCCACGGCCACGTTGTTGAACAAACAGAAACCCATGGCGTGATCAGGCAGCGCATGGTGGCCCGGCGGTCGCACCAGGCAAAACGCCGTCGTGTCATGCTCACGCTCGATTCTTTCCACAGCGTCGCAGACTGCACCGGCAGCCATGAGGGCTACGTCGACCGATTTCCGACTGACGATCGTATCTTGTTCAATGTAACCGCCGCCGTGGGCCGCAAATTCCCGCAACTCATTGATGTATTCCGTTTTGTGGACCCGCTGGATGCGTTCCAGCGTGGCCGCTTGCCAGTGGGGCCGCGAGCAGGAACCATCGCCCGCTCCCATAGCCAGCGCATCAAGAAGGCGAATCGCTGGCAACAGTCGAGCAGCATTTTCGGGGTGCAAGCCCGTATCGTGTTCGAGAAAGCAGGGATCGTAATAAAGTAAAATCTGTCAGCTCGCCCTGAAAACTGGAAACGCGGGTAAAACGGGAATTGTATTGCCAACTGCTACTTGAAGTCGACTCACGTCTTCACGGTTATTTGGGAATCAATGAGTCAATGGCCACGGTCACCGGTCATGGCTGGCGTGATGAAACCTTTCATCGATAGTCGCTGTGTGTCTCGATGAATTTCAGGATCGCTTCACGAAACTCGGGTCGTGGAATCGTGGTCAGGTGATTGGCACCCTCAATCATGTGAAATTCAGCATTTGCCATTCTGCCTTGCAGCCCCTCAATCCAGGGCCGCGTCTTGTCGTCTTCCTCGCTGCCGTAAACGACCAGCGTGGGTATCTGGTTGTTCTCCAGCTGCTGGTAGGAAACAGCCAGTTCTTTCCAGCTGCGCAAAACAGCCACCAGGGCCGCGTTATCCTGAACCTGGAATAACAGCCGCAACATGGCAACTTCGTTTTCTTCCAGCTTTTGGCCTTCCGGCAACGACGACTGCAGGGCGTCCGCAAACGATTTGCCCGCCTCCATCTGCTCGGCCATGGCATCGTCCCAGCTGTGATCGAAATCATCACGAATGCCTCCCGAACCACCCAGCGTCGCCGAAATGACTCGCTCGGGATGCTCGGCCATCAGTTTCATGGTGACAAAGCCGCCCATCGAATAGCCGACAATGTGGGCCTTGTCGATTTCCAGATGATCGAGAATGCGAATGACGTCGTTCATCATCTCCAGCCCGTACGCCCCGGTCTCGTGCGGTTTGTCACTGGCGCCGTGCCCGCGAAAGTCGACGGCAATCACACGGTACTTTTCCGCCAGGGTTCCTGTGATGCCGGCCATTCGCCAGTTCATATTTGCATTGGCGGCGAATCCGTGCAGCAACACCACCGCCTGTCCGCTTCCTTCATCCGTAAAGTGGATGTTCACGCCAGCGGACTGGATCTGTTGTTGCTGCGCCATTGCCTGGATGGAAAGTAGCGCCGCAAAGCTGGCGGCGAATAAACGAGCGATCAACATCTGGCCGTTCCCGGAATGCTTGTTCTTCTCGAGCAGGAATCCCAACGCCAATTTACTACGCTTTCCCGGCTCGCACAAAATCATTGCTAATCAGCACGGTCGGGCCAACGCTACAACAGACGCTCGAGATTTTCCACGATCATTTTCAGGTCGCTTCGGCTCCAGACCGGAATTCCGATGTCAGGATTGTCATCGGTAACGATTGCGTGAATCTTCGGGTCGGAAAGGGCCTGGGGTGTCTGGCCCGTTTCCTGGCGATAGACTTCGATTTTGAGCGCGTCGGTTTGCGAATCGCCTTCGACCAGCACAATGTCGCACTGGTTCATCATGCCCTCAAATTGCTGATACGCGACGGATTTGTCACGGCGCTCGGGTTGAGGCCAGAAGATGGCATTCATCTGTGGCGCGATGACACCAACGGCCTCGGCACCAGCCTGACGGTGGCGATAAGAGTCCTTGCCAGGCGTATCCAGTTCATGATGGTGGTGAGTATGCTTGATCGTGCCGACGCGGTGGCCCTTGCGAGTCAGTTCACCGACCAGCTGGACGATGAGAGTCGTCTTGCCGCTGTTCTTGTGTCCGGTGATATGAATTCGTTTCATTGCGGTGAATTCACAGCTTCTTCCTGCGATTCAACCGTCTGGTCTTGCCCGTTTCCGTTCACCGCGCCGGTCAACAGCTGGATAGCACGCTCAACGGGAATCCCGACAACACCGGATGCCTGGTCGATCCACCCGTATTCTTCCAGACGCTGTTGCTGTTCTACCCGCAATTGTTTCACTTCCAGGTTACCGATCGTGCGCTTGTCAATAACTTCCTGCCGCTCGGCATCGTAGTAAACGGCGCTGACAAAAATGAGCAGTGAAAGAAACAGGGTGATTCCCGAGAGAACCATGAATACGATCGTTAATTTGTCGGACGACGTTGCTGCAGGGCCTGAGTCCGGTAAACGCATCTGCCTGTCGCTCAATTCCGTCATCTCTGTGCTCAAAGGTTTTCAAAAGTCAGGGATTCGTTCAACCGGGGGTCGCGCACCGGCAACAAGGCAGCCCGCCGCAGCTGGAAATACACGATGCTGGCAAACAAACCACCCAGCCCGACCAGCAAGGTCAAGTCGGTCCACTGCAGATTGGCATGTGCTGTATGGGCTTCACCGGTATGCAAGTGATGGGCTCGCGGCCCGACCAGGTAATAGATGTCGATCCAGTGCAGTAAAATCACCCACACCGCCACCGTGGCCAGCCAGGCCTTTCTGCGTTTGGACTGTCGCGACATCAGTGCCGCGAAGGGCACCAGGAAGTGACCGACGATCAGCATGGTTGCGATTACGATCCACCAGGTCGATTGCTGTCTCGCGTGGTACCACGCCGTTTCTTCCGGCAGATTGGCATACCAGATCAGCATGTACTGCGAAAATGCGATATAAGCCCAAAAGATCGTAAAAGCCCAGACAAACTTGCCGATGTCGTGGTAATGTTCAGCTGTAATCGTCTGTTCAAGATACCCGTTCTGTTGCAGGATGAACATCACCAGCGACAAGAGGGCGAAGAAGGAAACGATGGAACCGGCGAAAAAGTACACGCCGTACATCGTGCTGTACCAATGCGGCGTCATCGACTGAATCAAGTCGATCGAGAAAAACGTGATCGTGAATCCAAACAGCAGAATACTGAAACCGGCAAACCGCTGCATCCGCAAGGTCAGCCGCTGGTCGCCGGTTCGATCCTGTAAAACCGAATACCGATAATACATCGATGCGATCACGCTCCAGATCGCAAAGTAAACGATGAGACGGACGATGAAGAAAGGCGCGTTGAGGTACGGCTGTTTCCACAACAACAAAGGATCGTGGGCAACCTCTTCAGCATTGGCCCAGGGATACACTTCGGCCATCCCCGTCAACACGGGTATCAAGATTGGCAGACCCAACAGCCCCAGCCACGGCAATGATGCGGCGATCGCTTCGGCAATCCGGCGCACGACAACACTCCAACCCGCACCGGTGGCATGCTGGACCAAAACAAAAAACAATCCGCCAAGTGCAAGGCTGACAATAAACGCGTAATTGAGAATGTAGGAGCGAAAAAAAGTACCCCAGCCGCCCTGATAACCTGCCAGAATGCTGACAACCATCGCAATGACGCCAACTATTACCACAACAACCGGCACCGTCAACCCGCGGCCAAGTTGCGTTTTTTCTTGCGTCTGTTCTATGCTTGATTCCACATGCACTACTTCAAGTCTCCACGTTTATCTTCTGGAACATCATTGAGCGTGGCGTTCTGACTGCGCTGAAGCGCCTTGACGTAAGCAGCGATTGCCCATCGATCTTCTACGGGAATCTGATCGGCATGCCCCGGCATGGTACGGATCCCGTTGGTGATGACGTCAAAATAGTATCCGACAGGACGTACCCGTATCGGCGCGTCGTGCAGTGAAGTCGGCGGTGCCCAGCCGGTGGCAATATCCGATTTGTTGCGAACCCGCCGGGCCACCAATCCGTCGCCCTTACCGTCGTAACCGTGACACAGGGAACAATAAATGTCGAACCGCTCTCGGCCG
>CAMYKF010000231.1 GCA_947258905.1 uncultured Pirellulaceae bacterium
TCGGTATGTCGGTATGTCGGTATGTCGGTATGTCGGTACGTCGGTATGTCGGTAATTGGTGAATTCCCGCAGCCAATCACCAGCTACCAATCACCAGTAACCAGCAACCAATCGCCAACGCAAGCAGGAGTCTAAATCGATTCATGCCACCCATTGTACGGCAGATAGCTCAAAGTAGCAGGCACACTCCGTGTGCCGTCCGCCAACATTAACAAAATGGCTGCGGCACACGGAGTGTGCCTGCTACTATCGTGAATTCGGCGGACTGCGGCACACTCCGTGTGCCTGCTACGGTAGTTGCTTTTCATTCTCCCCGTCCTCATCCAGCGTGTAAATCCATTTCAACATGGCTACCGGAATAAGGGAAACGATAACGGTGCATACGATAAAAGCCACCTGGTTTTTAACCAGCCATTCGAGGATCCTGGACGACGTTTGCTGTTCCAATACATTCCTGGCCAATTGCGTATTGGCTTCGGCCGCCAGTGCCAACCCGCCAACGGCAAAGTCCCTGGCAACGGCAAGACCTCCTGTCGCCGCGTGCCACGCCACAGCCAAACCACCGGCGGCCGAGTGCCAGGCAATGGCTCCGCCACCAGCCGCTTCATAACCCAATGCCCCGCCACCAAAAGCGATCACGCCAATTGCGCCACCGCCCAGTGCCAACACGCCGATGGCCAAACCGCCTACGGCAATCGCTCCAAATGCGACACCGCCAAAGGCGATAAATCCGCGTGCCACGCCACCGATCGCCAGCAGAATTCCCGTCGCCTGATCACCACAGGCAATCCACCCGAACGCACGCCCGCGTTGTTCCCTGTCGATGGGAGTTCCGGAGAAATCGGCGTCACTGAATTGCACGTCCAGTAACGGATAGCCAAACAATTCCAGCTTGCTGGTGTATCGACGTCCCTTGCGGACTCTGGCGTTGCCGGGTTTGAGCCCCATTTTGGCAGCAAACGGTGACCGATTGGGATCGTCTTCTGGTGTGATGTGCCGTCGCAATTTCATCACCAGCATTTGCAGCCGAATCGCCTGGATGGTGATCGAGATGGCGAACGCCAGCGACAGTCCCAGAGTGATGGCCACGAAGTATAAGGGGTCAAAACGAAATATAACAAAGACGCCGGTCACTGCGATGATGGCAAGCGTAAACACGATGGCCAATCCCATCGTAACGCGGCCGCGATGCAACAGGAGTTGTCGTTCTGTTTCCGTTTGTGCCAACTGGGCTGGCAGCCAGGTACCAAACCAGGCACCGCCCAATCCACCGATCGCGCCGAGCGCCCCGCCCAGCAATCCAACCGACGCGCCGGTTGCCGCCGCTCCCTTGACCGCGGCCAGCGCAGCCGACGTGCCAGCAACACTGCTTCCCGGCAACGATGCTGCCGTGGCCGAACCCGCCTTGGCCGCGATGCCAGCGCCCGTTAGTCCCGCCATGACTTTGGCAGTGAACGAACGCCCCGGTTTGCCGCGAATCAGCACACCCTCGATCAATTCAGAGACGCGGCCCCGCAACATGGTGCGACCGCGGCTGAGCCGTTGTCGGGCGGCTTCTTCCGAGATATCCAGTGCCTGCGCGACCTCGGCAATCGACTGGCCTTGTCGATAGTACAGCGTGAGAACTTCACGATAGTTGTCGGGAATCTGTTCCAATGCATTCCAGACCAGCTGTTGCTCTTCATCAGCAATCGATTGCTGTATCGGATCGCTTGTGTCAGTTGCCGGCTCATGGGCCAGCGACCCGGCACTGGTCGCGCGTCGTTTGTGCTTCTTGCGCCACTGTTTGGCCAGGTTGCGGGCAATGCCACACAACCACGATCCGAGACGCGAAACATCTCGCAATGAATTACGTTTGGTCCACGCCACCCAAAACGTTTCCTGGGCAATATCCTGGCTGGTATTGAAGTCGCCGAGGATGCTATAGGCCACCGCAGACACGGCAGACTGGTGCGTCTCGACGACCAGTTGATAGGCGGTCACGTCTCCCGCGAGGACTCGATCCCAGGTTTGAGGATTTGGCTTGTTCGTGACACTGCTCATGATCACCCGATTCTACCTGGAAAGACAATACGATGGCGTCTATCTTCCAGTGGCGCAGCGACGGGTCCGCGTGACAGAAAATCTTCAGAATTCGCAGTTCGCCTGAAAAACGGGGATTTTGCGTATTCCCCGCCCGCAACCTGCAGGCTGAAAGCCTGCTTCAGTCACTTAACGGACAATGCCTTCCAGACGCTGACTGATTTTGTCGCGTTGCTCGTCAGAGAGATCGGGATTCACCTGGTCGACGCAGGCACGCACCAGGGCGCGGCGACCGGACGCGTTTTGCCAGCGGGCCTGCGCGTCGGGATTCAGTCGGTGAATCGGGTCGAAGTACAGGAACAGTTCTTGAGGCTTGACCTCGGGCGCCCGCCATACCGATATACCGTTTTCCTCATCGTAATACTCGTACGATGAAATGTGCCGTTTGCCGCCCCCGCCGGGAGCGTCACACACAAAGGTCGGCACACTGAAACCGGCCGTTGTGCCGCGCACGCGTTTTTCGACCTCCACGCCGTCACGAACCGTTGTTCGCAAGTGCTCGCAGCCGGGCACCATGTCATGAATGTAGACGTAGTAGGGCCGGACGTTGATGTACGACAGTTGCTTGGTCAGCCTGATCATGATGTCGGCATCGTTGTTGACACCGTCCTGCAGCACCGCCTGAGTACGGACGATGATGCCTTCGGCATACAGACGGTCCATGGCATCACGAGTCCACTGCGTAATCTCGCGGGGCGAAGAGAAGTGTGTGTGGATCACAACTTGCTTGCCCATTTTACGTCCGCGTTTGTAAACCGACATCAACGCGTCGACCCACGCATCATCGGTAAGGATCTTTTGCGGCAGGATGGCAATGCCTTTGGTGGCATAGCGCAAACGGCGGATATGCGGAATGTCCAGCAACGTGTCGCCGATTAATTGAATGTATTTGGGAGTCAGGTTGTAGGCGTCACCACCGGAGATCACGACATCCTCAATCTCGGGATGTTGACGCAGGTACTCGAAAGCCGGTTCCCAGTTTTTCGGATTCGGTCCGTACGTATCCTTCTCGATCGACTCGGTCGAGCCGCCGATAATGCGGCTGCGGGTACAGTACGAACAGTAAACAGGGCAGGTCGTCAGGGGCAGAAACAGCACCTTGTCGGGGTAACGATGCGTCAACATCGGAACGGGCGAGTCAACATCTTCGTACAGCGAATCAGCCAGATAGTAAGGATGATCCGGCAGCATCTGCGAGGCGACGGGCAAGAACTGCTTCCGCAAAGGATCGATCAGCGGATTATTCCAGTCGATCAGCGAAAACACATAGGGCGTGATCCGCACGTTCATCGGCGCGATCTTGAAAGCCGCTTCGATATCCGCGATCAAATCATCGGACACACGATCACCCAACACATCCTTGACGTTGGACAACTTGCGGATCGAGTTTTTGGATTGCCACAAGTGACTGCCGAAGTCTCCGCGCGAAACATCTTTCCAGGCGGGAATGTCACGCCAGAATTCGTCGTCGCGAAAGTCGCGATGGGTGAGGCTGTAGGCGGCTGATTGGCGATCCAGCATAATCGGGTCTCGATCTTCAATGTCATGTGTACAAGAGTGTTTGTTGCGCGGCGAATAATCTATGGCTCGGCGGGTGGAAATTTGTAGCGGTGGCTTCCAGCCGCCGTGATTTGGCAAGCAACGTCGGCTGGAAGCCACCGCTACGAGGATCTACCTGAAATCTTGTGGCCAAGGGATTGTTACCGACGCTTACCAAGTCTATCAACGAGCCAAAAACCGGGCTATGGAAATTTTCGACTTCCGAGCCGTCTCATCTTTTCAGGAATTCGGGTCGGCAAAAACCGGGATTTCGATGTCGTTCCGATAATCCGAACCCTGGTAGATCCGCTGCACGAAGATGCCGGGTAGATGGACATTTTCGGGTTCGATCCCGCCCGGTTCAACCAGTTCCTCGACCTCGGCGATCGTGACACGGCCAGCCATGGCCATCAGCGGCGAGAAATTGCGGGCCGTTTCCTTGAACCACAAGTTGCCGCAGGTGTCGCCTCGCTCGGCCTTGATGATGGCAAAGTCGGCTTCCAACGGCAGTTCCAGAAGACACGGCCGATCGAATTCGCGGACTTCCTTGCCTTCCGCGACCAGCGTCCCCGCGCCGGTCGGTGTGTAGAAACCGCGGATGCCCATGCCCGCCGCGCGGATGCGTTCGGAGAAAGTACCCTGCGGCACCAGTTCCACATCGACTTCGCCAGCCAGCATTTGTTCTTCGAGGTCCGGGTTGCCGCCTACATAGCTGCATACCGCTCTGGTGATCTGGCGTTTTTTCAACAATAAGGCCAGCCCGCGACCCGAGTTCCCGATGTTGTTGGAGATCGCCTTGATGTTCTCGATCCCCTGCCGCTCAATTTCATTGATGCTGTTTTCCGGAATCCCGCACAGCCCGAACCCGCCACTCATCAACGAGATGCCGTCGCTCAGGTCGTGCAGCGCCGCGGCGGCGTCGGGGAAGACTTTGGAATTGCTCATGCACGGATTGTGTCACAACGTCGCGGCGGCTTCCAGCCTCCCCAATAGTCGACGATCGCTCCG
>CAMYKF010000232.1 GCA_947258905.1 uncultured Pirellulaceae bacterium
CCGTGGGGTCAAAGCGCCTTGAAAATTCGGATGCTTCGGAAAAAGCCCAGGAGAGGTACTTGTTGCCGTTTTTCTTGTTGCCCTTTCCTTTGGGTTTTCCATTACTCATCCATTGACTTGGGACCTTTCTGCAGTAGGAGGCATAGTTGCCCACCTTGACAAAACGATGGATCGGGCCGGTCTCCAGCATAATGGTCAAGGCTAATATCTTGCCGACACCGGGAAAGGAACTTAGGGGACGTTGATACCTAGCGCACTTTAATCTTGACAAGACATCTCCTCCTCAATACAATTTTCCCATGCCACGCCAAGCGAGACTGGATGTGCCGGGAGCCCTGCACCATATCATGGTGCGGGGAATCAACAAGGCCAACATATTCGACGACAATGAGGACAAATCACAGTTTCTGGAGCGATTCGGACAGAATGTCCTAGAGGGTAGATGTTCCGTTTATGCCTGGGTCCTCATGGACAACCACGTTCATATTCTGACGAGCCACGCGCTGCACGTCGGATTCGATTCGACGCAGCGCCTCCAGGTCGTTGGCGGCGGTGGTCGTTGGCACACAGGGCAACCCCAGCAGGATGGTTGCAAATGCCAGAAAGCAGTGGCGGAATCGTCTCCGCGTCCAAATAGAGACTTTCATCCAGGTAAATCCATTTACGCGAATGTTTTTTTCTTGGCACGGCATCGATCATGCCTGGCCGATGCAAAGCTAACGCTTCAATTCTGTTTTTCGTCAATTTTGTGAGGTCGCGTAAAGTTCTATATTCTTCAATCCGCAAAAGCTCTCACAGCGCCAGCGGCCAAAAAGTGCTGGCAAAGCTTCGACGAGCCCGCGAAAGTCTTTGGCTGCCAAGAGCTTGGGCAGTTTTCCGTGTGGGAAATTGGCACATGGCGTCCGTTTTGAAACGCTAGTAAGTGCCGATGTGCTATCAGTGCCATCGGCTCGTTAAGGTACAATATGACCACTTAAATTTCCGCTCAATGTCCGGATGTTGTTGATTGGCTGACATTGAGATCCGTCATCGATCGGCCCGCGTCCACGGTATGAAACACCCGCTTGTCAAAGGATTTCAGGTACTGTGGACCGCTCCCAACACATTGCTGGGCATCGCAGTCGGAGTTATTGGGTTGCCGTGTGGTACGCGGGCCCAGTGGCGCGGTGGCTGTATCGAGTTCTATGGCGGGCTGGTGCAAAGCATTCTGCGCCGCGTGCCGCCCGGTGGCAGTTCCTCCGCGATGACGCTGGGGCACACGATTCTCGGTCAATCCAGACCAACACTGGAAGTGGTGCGTGAGCACGAGCATGTGCATGTTCGTCAATACGAAACCTGGGGACCGCTGTTTCTTCCCCTGTACCTGGGGGCCTCGCTGGTATTGTGGATGCGCAAAAAGGACCCGTACCTCGACAATCCGTTCGAGATCGAGGCCTATGCCATTGCCGATCCGCGACAGTCTGACAACTGGTGCGGGCCCGGCGATAGCGACCCGGGCGAAGTGGAAGGCTAAAGGCGTTGCCTCGACGCCTTGATTGGCTTCGGATAAATTGACTTTGGCTGCAAGTCAACCGATGGTGCGGCAACCATCGCCCGAGTTCTAATCATTCTTTTTGGTAACGAGAAAAGCCCATGAAGACCCTCAAATTGCTGGCGGTGCTCGCCATCGCGATCCCGCTGTCAAGCGTTCAGGCGCAGCAAGATGACGCACTGGACCCGGCCACGTTCGACACATCGATTCGACCGCAGGATGACTTGTATCTGGCGGTCAACGGAACCTGGCTGAAAGTGACCGATATACCGTCCGACAAATCCAACTACGGTTCCTTTTCCGGCCTGCAGGACGACGCCGAAAGGCAGATTCGGGCCATTATCGAAGAAGCCGCGGCCGGCGATCATCCGCAAGGATCCGACGAGCAAAAGGTTGGCGACTTTTATCAAAGTTTCATGGACGAAGATCGGATTGAATCGCTTGGCTACCAGCCGCTGATTCCGGAAATTAACAAGATTCAGGATCTGCAAACCCACGAAGACGTGATTCGCCACATGGGTTATCTGCAAAAATTGGGGGTCTCGTCTCCGATTGGATTTGGGGTCACGATCGATGCCAAGGACTCCACGCGGTACCTGTCAGCCGTCATCCAGAGCGGCACCACGTTGCCGGACCGCGATTACTACCTGGAGGACGACGAGAAGTACGCTGCCGCCCGCGACGAACTGGTCAAATACGTTAACCAGCTTTTTGAATTGGCGGAGTTTCAGGACGCCGAGCGTGGTAACGACATCCTCGATCTCGAATCGCGGCTGGCCGAAGTGCAATGGACACGCACGAAACTGCGTGACGCCAACGCCCGGTACAATCTGTTCAACACCGGCGATTTGAAAAACCTTGGTGCAAACATTAACTGGCAGGAGTTCTTTACTGCAGCGGACGTCGGCGAAATTACCGAAGTCAACGTGATGACGCCCAGCTTCTTTGAAGGCCTGGATGCCATCGTCGCGGACATCCCGGTCGAAACCTGGAAGAGCTATCTGCTGTACCGCCTGATGGATACCTATGCACCGGTGTTGTCAAAAGACTTTGTTGACGTGCATTTCCACTTGCACGACAAGGTGCTGGCCGGAATTCCCGAGCAGAAACCACGCTGGAAAAACGCCGTGGCGTCTGTCGCTGGTGCCGGAGCCGGTGACTTTGGCTCACTCGGCGAAATGGTCGGTCGCATGTACGTCGAACGGCACTTTCCCAAAGAGAACAAGGAAAAGATGGACCGGCTGGTGCAAAACCTGCTGCGGGCCTTTGGCGAGAGCATTGACGAACTGGCCTGGATGACCGATGAAACCAAGCAACGGGCTCGCGAAAAGCTGGGCAAGATCACAACCAAGATCGGATACCCCGAAAAATGGCGTGACTACAGCGGCCTGACCGTGGTGCCCGATGACCTGTTTGCCAACATCCAGAACTCCAATCACGTGGAATACCACCGCATGATTGACAAGCTTGGCAAGCCGATTGATCGCACCGAATGGGGCATGACGCCGCAAACGATCAACGCCTACTACAATCCGACCATGAACGAGATTGTTTTCCCGGCTGCCATCCTGCAGCCGCCGTTCTTCAATGTCGAAGCCGACGACGCCATTAACTACGGCGGCATCGGCGCCGTGATCGGGCACGAGATCAGCCACGCCTTTGACGATCAGGGCAGCAAGTACGACGGCGATGGCAACCTGAACAACTGGTGGACCGACGATGATCGTGCGGCCTTCGGTGCGTTGACCAAACAACTGATCGACCAGTACGCCGAATACGAGCCGCTGCCGGGCAAAAAGGTCAATGGCGAGCTGACACTCGGCGAGAACATTGCCGACCTGTCGGGACTGGCCATCGCCTTCAAGGCCTACAAGTTGTCCCTGGACGGCGCCGAAGCACCGGAGATCGCCGGCTGGAGTGGTGATCAACGCTTCTTCCTGGGTTGGAGCCAGATTTGGCGTCGCAAGTACCGTGACGCCGAGATGGTTCGCCGCCTGTTGATCGATCCGCATTCGCCGTCCTGGTACCGGGCCAACGGACCGGTCACGAATATCGACGAGTTTTATGTGGCGTTTGACGTCAAGCCCGGCGACAAGCTGTTCAAGCCGGCCGAGAACCGCATCAAGATCTGGTAAACGGATCGCACGACAAAAAGAAAGGCGACCGATTAAGGTCGCCTTTTTTTGTTTTCTTTTTGCTGGTTAACGCTTTTGTCCCATCGGCAGACAGGGCGGCCAGTCAGGACTATGTGCCTTCATACGTTCCTTGTATTCCGGCGACGAACGCCGACAGGAGCCGGGCTTTCGTTGTTCCGAACGATGTTGCAGATCACTGCTCACCGCTGTCTCTGCGGCATGGTTGGTGAAACCGTTGAATGCCTGGCCGCCGCTGGACGTGATTTCGATCGAATCCGATCGCCTCAGGTTGTCGCTGAAGTCGCTTTGCCAGGTGAATCCGAGTGCCAGACCGCCCACAATGCAGGCTGCCATGCTGAGCCAGCCGGCCGCGCCGCCTTGCGAATTCTCCTGCTCGGTGCTGGCCAAGGCGACCTTCGCCTCGGGCACCATCTCGTCGGTAGCGGGTGGCAGGGCCAGCAGGTCGCAGGCGGGATCGGCCGCAAACGCACTCAGCTCCTTTTGCAGGGCCTGGTGCTCCAGAAACGCCATCGCACAGTGCCGCCAGCCATCGGGGTCGGCGTCGATCTGGCACAACAACTGTCGATATTCGTCGTCGCTCAATCGCCCGTCGACCAGGCGGTCCAATTCCAGCCAATCAATTCTGGATTCTGACCGGTTATTCATCGGGTGTCCTCAATAGCCTGCACACTCACGAGTTCTTTTCTCAGTCGGCCGCGAGCCCGGTGCAGGCGGGCTTCGACCGCGCTATGACTGATACCGAGGTGCTCGGCAATCTTGTGATAATTCCAGTTCTGGCCGTATTTCAGCATTAAAATTTCTGCGTCGGTCGGCTTCAGCTGACGCATCGCGTATCTCACCAGCGAATGCCGCTCCAGCGACAACAGCCAGTCCAGGGGCGTTTCCTCGCGGGTATCGTCCTCAGTCGGCTGGTAACGGTCGGCGTAG
>CAMYKF010000233.1 GCA_947258905.1 uncultured Pirellulaceae bacterium
AACCGCGACCGGTGCCAACCCCATACCAATGGCCTGCGTCCGGTCCGTATATAGTTCGACCGGCGAGAACAGAATATGACCAATGATCCGGTCACCATCGAGCGCCACCAGCGAGAGCACGTCGCTGCAATGGTCACGCAGTTTTCGCACAAGCTCGGCTTCTCCCTGATGTCCGAATTCGGAATTCGCGAAAGCGTCAACGACAACGCAATCAATCGCGTCGATGTCTGCCGACGACTCTTTTCGTACCAGAACCATCAATGGTGTCCAACCGATACAATACAGGGCTTAACGCAACCAGCAACGCGTGCAGCAATCGGCCGGGCAATCCCTGCGCTAGTGCAGCAAACGAAAATTGGTGTTCCATGAAGACAAAAGTCGACCCAGTTTAAGCCCCCTCCCAACGGGCCCAACGGGAGGGTAGGTTGGGAAAGCCTTGTTTTGGTGGAACAGGAAATACTGTTTGTTGCTCTAGCGAGTTACGGGCACATAAGCCTGCTGTGACCTGGCATCACTGATCGACAAGTGTGCAGCTTCATCGTGATCACGCAATTCAATATCGCCGGCACCGCTGACACTTTGAACCACCTGCGGCGGTGATCCGTAGCAAGTCACGTCGCCCGCCCCGGAAACATTGGCGTCAAGCGCATCCAGCGCGAAGACTTCAGCATCTCCGGCTCCGGAAATCCTGACCTCGACAACGTGGGCTACCAGTTCTTTCATATAGGCGTCCCCGGCACCACTGATTCGGGTGGTGAGATATTGCACGTATCCTGAGGCGGACATCGTTCCGGCGCCGCTGATCGACATGTCGAGATGCTCACCGGAAGCATTGTGCACATGGATGTCACCGGCACCACTAACCCTGGCCGCAGTCAGCTGCGGAACGCCAACGTTAACGTTCAGTCCGGTTTTGGGACGGATAGGTCCACCTGGCTTGATGGTCAGTCGACCGTCCTCAACCATTGTCTCGACATGGACGAGCAGATTGTCGTCGGTGGTAATCTCCACCGATGGCGGCTGCCCGACAAATACGTTGACCGTTCCAAATCCCGATAGAGCGACCTGGTCAAATCCCGCAACCGGTCGATATTCGGTTTGATGGACTCCCGAACCGCGCATCCCCGGATGCAACACGCCACATCCGGAACAGGTCACCAACAGCAACAAGCCAGCAACGATCAGCTTCACCAGGCACCTCAGATTTCTTACGAATCACAAGCCGCAATTAATCCCTACCTGAATTTCGTCGGCACTCAGGACCCGCCATTGCCAGGAATAATTCATCAAATGCCAGCTACAGCATGTTCAGACCCCTGCTGTCGTGCGCCAGTTTGCCCCGCTTAACGATTCTTTGCCAGCTGCAGTCGCAGCAATGCTTCCTGGACCGATCAGGCCCAGGGGAATTTCTGTTTCGTCAGCATTTCAAAGGCCTCAATGTACTTGCGTCGTGTGTTGTCGACGATCTCATCGGGCAGGGCAGGGGGCGGGCTGTTTTTGTCCCAATTCGTGGTCTCAAGATATTCGCGGACAAATTGCTTGTCGAAGGATGGCTGGTTGCGGCCAGGCTCGTACTGGTCGGCTGGCCAGTAGCGGGAACTGTCGGGTGTCAGCACTTCATCGATCAGGATTAACCGTCCGTCGTGCCATCCCCATTCGAACTTGGTATCCGCCAGGATCAGGCCCTGTTGCCGGGCGTAATCGCGGGCGCGGGAGTAGATGTCGATACTTTGGTCGCGCAAGGTCGTGGCCACATCCTCACCGACGACATCCACCATTTGCTCAAAGGAGATGTTTTCATCGTGCCCGCTCTCGGCCTTGGTGGCGGGTGTAAAGATGGGCTGGGGAAACTCGGCGCAGTTTGGCAATCCGTCCGGCAATTCGATCCCGCAGACAGCACCAGTCGCCTGGTAGTCTTTCCAGCCCGAGCCGACGAGGTAACCGCGTACCACGCATTCAATGGGGACGACTTCGCATTTCTTGACAATCATGCTGCGTCCTTCCAGCCATGGGGCGTCCAGGCCGTCGGGCAATTCAATGGAACTGACGTCCGTCGAGACGACATGATTTTCCACGGGCAGGGAATCGAACCAGAATTGGCTGATCAGATTCAATACCCGGCCCTTGTCCGGAATAGCAGTGGGCAATACCCAGTCAAAGGCACTGATCCGATCCGTGGCGACCATCAAAAAGTGGTTCCCCAGATCGTAAACATCGCGAACCTTGCCTTGTCGCACGAGTGTACTGGTCATCGATTTTTCCAATTCTTTGACAAGTGGTGCCGGCGACCACAAACTGGTTGTGGCCGGGAACCAGTGAGCGAAATGGCGCGCCAGTATGGGCGCCGCGTTGTTGCACGAGCGAAGTTTATGTTACAAAACCGCTTGGGGAAAGTGGTCGGCCGCGACGCCTGGTTACCCACAGACGAGGCGGGGTCGGCAGGAGGCTGAACCTCAATCACGCGTAACGTCGAGAGTGTTGAAATCATGGGTCAGTATCGTTTTGTGATTCCGGACAGCGATCGGTTCGCCATGGAATCCATGATCGCCGCCCAGATTGTGGGAATGGACGGAATCCCCTGGCCGTGCAAGACAAATATTGAAGGCCGGCAACTGATCGTCTTTCGCAATCAGGAACTGTCGGGACGGTTGCTGGTTCCGGTGCGAACTGCGGCCTTCGGTGAAATTGCCCTGACTACCGGCACGCTGCCCGAAGTCGACACGCCCTATCTGCTGGATCTGGAGATTGCCCGCGGCACGCTCAGCCGTTTGCGCAATCAGGTTTCGATCTGGCAGGAGGGGGGGTTGATGATCGAACAGGACTTTCACGATCGACTGGACACGTACATCGAGCAATTCTCAACCTGCTTGTTCCCGGCAACGGCAGACGCCAGCGCACGAACACAGCAATGCGTCGAAATCATCGACGGTGCCGTCGCCCTGATGTTTGAGGCGACCGGGGAGTACAGCCGCCAAATTGCCGCCTTGCATAACGCCCAGTCCAATCAGGTGCCGGTCATTGCCGGCACCGTCTGTGAGAACAGCAACGGCATTTGCGAATCGGGCAGTTGTCATCTGGAAATGGCCATTCAAAAAATGGCCCAACCGCGGCCCGGAAACAACGGATCGGCACATTTCGATTTTTCGCAAACCGATGGAGTTGTCGACTGGATTGCGGCGGCCGACAAGTCGGTGCGGATCGCCGGTCCGATTCTGCAATTCGACAATACTACTTTGCCGGAATGGATGCCCGAGGAAAACGATTTTGATCAACGCCTCGATGCGGCCCGGCAACTGTGCCGCAGTTTTGGGCTGCAGTACCAAAAACGCATCAAAATCCTGCATGTCACTTCGGGCATCAGTGGCGTAGGTCACCAGCATTTCAATTACCCGCAACAACTTCAGATGACTCTGGAAATGCTGGAGACCCTCGATCAATTGATGCCCAACACGTCGATGATGGTCAGCTTTGACCAGCCGTGGGGCGAGCGATTGTCGATGGCCACTGGCGGACTTCAGGCGATGGAGATTGCCGACGCCTTGTTGCGATACGGGGCGCGTTTGTCAGCCATCGGACTCGAATTCAATCTGGACTACTGGCCGCAGGGAACGCTCATGCGCGACCCACTGCAATGGGTCGACCTCGTGGATCGCTGGGCACAATTCGGCTTGCCTCTGGCGGTTTATCTCAGCATGCCCACGGGTGATACGGAAACCGAAACGCCCTCCCGGTTCAGCCAGACCATTCGCAACAGCACGGATGAAGCGGGCTATGAGGAGTACCTGTCGACGATCTTCAACCTGCTGGTGCGGCGGCCGGCAGTCAACGTCGTGGCGTGGCGACGCGTCGCGGATTCCGACAACAGGCGTTTCCCGCGTTCTGGACTGGTCGACGAAGAAGGGCAATTCAAGCCGGTTTGCCAGCGGTTGTGCGATCTGCTGGAATCGGTTCGCCCCAGGGGCTGATCTGCCGATCCGTCTCATTCCGGATCATTCAGGATTTCGGGCCACGCATACCAGACATACGTCGTCGTCCTGTTTCCCGCCTGCCAGGTGCTGTCGCAAACTGGTCACCAGTGCCGACCCGAACTCGCCGGGAGACTGCCAGGCCTGTTCGCCCATCAGATCGATCACCCGCTGATTCCCAAACAACTCGCCGTCACGACTTTGCGCCTCGTTGACGCCATCGGTATACAGCGTGACCATGTCGCCTGGATTCAATTCGATGGTGTATTCCTCGTATTCCGAGTCGTCCAGAATGCCCACGGGCAGGCCGGATTGATCGGAACTGAGAGCATCAGCTTCACCGCTATTGCGTCTGACCACCGGAGGCATGTGACCGGCATTAACGATCGTGACTTGATGGCTTTCGAGATCCAGCAGCAGCAGAATGATCGTGACAAAGCGATCCAGATGGAGATTGCTAATGGCGCGATTGAGCTGATTCATGGCCTCTGAGGCGCTGGTGCGACTGGCCAGGGCAAAGCGGGCTTCGGCGGACACCTTGGCCATCAGTAACGCGGCGGCAATGCCATGCCCGACCACATCCCCCACCAGGATGGCCAGGCGGTTATCGCTGAGCGGAATGTAATCGTAGTAGTCACCGCCCAC
>CAMYKF010000234.1 GCA_947258905.1 uncultured Pirellulaceae bacterium
CCTCGCGCGAGTCGCCATTCCGGTTTCAGGACTTATCTTGCGTTTTTTTGGTCGTCTTCTTCTTTTTGGGTCTTCCGCCATACCACGACTTGCCGGGATCAACCAGAAATCGGTGGCGGATCGCTTCCCTGCCCAGCAACATGCGAAATCCCATGGCGTCCCGGTTGGCCAGCGTCAATTCCACCGGCCACGTCTCCCCGAGGATTTCGACAGGAGTCACGATGACCGGACGCAAACTTGACTTGCCGCTGGAACTGCGTACCGAACGGTATTCCAGGATGCGGGCTTCGGCCTGAATCGTGAATTGGTTGTCGCGCTGAAGAGGATACACTCGGAAGCGAACCCACAGCTGACCGCCCTTTTTGAATTCCTCGATGTTCCACGCGTGCAATGCGGACGAGCGGGCGCCGGTATCGACCTTGACCTTGATTTTGTCGATGCCGAGTTCGGGCAGCTTGATCCACTCGCGCCAGCCAATCGTTGGCAATTGGCTGCGTGGTGAATTGGGCGATACCATCTCGTCCTCCTGGGAAAAACCGGTTTCCTCGTCCCGAGGCAAAACGTGTGCCACTCCTCGCCCGACCACCTTTTGCACTGGTGACGACAAAAAATAGTCGAATCGAAGTCAAAATATGACCGGGCAGGTTAATTTATGACCGCGCTGGCCGGGCAGCCTGTGCCAGCAGGAACAAGAAATAACCGGTTCGGGCAAGGGATGTGCAGAAACAGGCAAGTTTTTTGGCTCAAATCAGCGGCAACAAACCAAAAGGAAAGGCACTATGGCACGGATTCTGCAATTCCGGTCCATGAGGCTACTTATTTGCCACGTTCCCAAACAGTGACTGGAGTTATGAAAACAAGCTCGGCAGGAATGACCCATGTCGGTCAGCAGCGTCAAATTAATGAAGACTATGTCTACGTGGACAACACCCGGCGTTTATTCATCGTCTGCGACGGGCTCGGAGGCCAGGCCGCTGGCGAAGTTGCTGCGCACCGGGCGATCGAGTTCACGATCGAATTTCTCGACAAACACTGGTCGGTCGTGGAAAACGCCAACCAGTCACCAGTCGGCTATTTCAAGCTGACACAACTGGTTGAGCAGGCCATCCATCACACATGCCGCAAAATCAACTGCCTGGCCGATGGCGACCCGTTTTTGAACGGGATGGCTACGACGCTGACACTGCTACTACTGGTCGACGGCAATGCCATCGTCGGTCACGTCGGTGATTCGCGGCTCTACCTCAAGCGTAACGGCAACGTCTTTCAGCTGACCACCGATCACACGATCATGCACGAGTTGATGGAATCCTTTGAGGGAGTCGATCCGGGCCAAATCAAAAAATTTGCCAATTGCCTGACGCGAACCGTGGGCAATAACAGTTCCGTGGCGGTGGAGACGCTGATGTTTGAGGCCCGGCAACACGACGTGATGCTGCTGTGCTCGGACGGCCTCAGCAATTATTTCAATGAACCGGCAAGGCTGGCCGAAATGTTGTCCGGAGACCACGTCAATCAGATCGCCGAATCGCTGGTCCAGTTTGCCAACCAGTCCGGTGGCCATGATAACATCACGGCGGTCGTGATCCGGATTGTGGACGTAGATGACTTTAAGTTGAACGGTCATCGCATTAGACTGGATTGTGAGAATGTGGACCGGCCGGTATCCGGCCGCGAGGCGACTCTCAACCAGCAGCAACCGTCTTCCAATCATTGTGGCAAGGTTTCAGCCAACCAATGACGTCAGGTTATCCGGATCGCGGCCAGACCTTATTGGTCGTTGACGACGAACCCGCAGTCGTGGCACTGTTCAGGCATATTTTTGCCGAGTCGGGAATTGATATTCTGGCTGCAGGAACGGCCTCGGCGGCCGAATCGATGATTCGCGATCAGCAGGCGGACGCCATCATGCTGGATGTCATCTTGCCCGATGGCGATGGCCTTGATGTTTTCGAGCGGATCAAGCGGATCGACCCGCACCTGCCCGTGATCATCATGACGGTCGGGCGTGACAGCCAGACGGCGATCAAGGCCATGCAACTGGGGGCACTGGATTATTTGCTCAAACCTCTGGATGTCCGATCGCTCAACAAGGTGGTGCGGCGTGCCCTGGATGTGCGTCGCATGATGGTCGAGCCGGTGGCGATGGAAGCCGATACGGAATCGGCAAGCGTCGATTCATCAATGATCGGCTGCTGCGATGCCATGCAGGAGGTTTACAAGGCGATCGGGCGCGTTGCTTCGCAGAATATCTCGGTGCTGATTCGCGGGGAAAGCGGCACGGGCAAGGAACTGGTGGCCCGCGCGATTTTTCAAAATGGGCCCCGTTGCGACAAACCCTTTCTGGCCATCAACTGTGCAGCGATCCCCGAAGCCCTGCTGGAAAGCGAACTGTTTGGACACGAAAAGGGCTCCTTTACCGGCGCTGACCGCCGACGCATTGGCAAGATCGAGCAGTGTCATGGCGGCACCCTGTTTCTCGATGAAATCGGCGATATGGATCCACCCCTGCAAAGCAAGCTGTTGCGAGTGCTGCAGGAAAAACAATTTGAACGGGTCGGAGGTTCGGAAACCCTGACTGCCGATGTGCGTATTCTGGCCGCCACTCACCGCAATATCGAGGAAATGTGCCAGCAGGGCAGATTTCGTGAAGACCTCTTCTATCGCCTCAATGGCTATACCATCCAGTTACCACCCTTGCGTGATCGGGATGGTGATATCGAATTGCTCATTGACTTCTTTCGCCGCACCGCCAACAACGAACTGGGCAAGAGTATCACTCGAGTTGATCCCCGGGCTGTGCAAATCCTCAAGGGCTACAACTGGCCTGGCAACGTCCGACAACTGCAAAACGTGATTCACCAGGCTGTGCTGCAGTCGCACGGTACTGCCTTGCTACCCGATTTCCTGCCGCAACTGGAAAGTGTCAACCATGTGCCGCACGATCGGTTCACCGACATGGCCGATGTGGTGGGAGAGCAACCCGGCGACGGCGATCAGCCGGGCGAGGTGTCCGTCCCCCAGGTCGAATCCGTTGACCAGCTGATCGGCCGGCACCGGGCCACCGCCTCGCCCACGCTGTATGATGACGTGATTGAGGAAGTGGAACGGCAATTGATTGCCGACGTGCTGGACGACTGCGGCGGCAACCAGACGGAAGCCGCACGCAGGCTGGGAATTACCCGTACAACGGTGCGGAGCAAGGTGAACAAACTCGGAATCGGCATCCGCAAGGTGGTGGAGTAACCCACCTGACTGTTTCGCAGCCCGAGTGGCTCTGCGATGCCGGAACCCGAAGCGTGCGAGCGGCGATTCTGTTTACGGGAGCTGCTTCGTTCAAGCTTTCGAGTGAGACAAAAACGAATGCCGGCGAGGATCTCGCCGGCATTCGTCTATGAAAAACGCTGGAATGGTTGCCTGGCTTGAACAGCTTTGACGATGCGGCAACTCCCGGCGGATCGCGGAGCTGGAGATTATTGGCTGCGTCGCGGAGATGAATTGGCAAGTCGAAACTTGCGGAATTACGCGAATCGCAACGGGCCTTCGTCAACAGAACCCGGCTCCAGACTCCAGTTTTTGTGCCTCGGCAACTCTTTCAGCCTGATACGACGATCGTGATCGCGCCGGGAGCTGCGTTGGCGGGACGAATGATTCCATTTCTTCATGGAGCGACGTTTGTTTTCGCGACTCATTCTGACGTTCCTGATAGGGCAAGCAATGAACAAAAAGACATCCTGTTTTCTGGTGAAGTTATCGCTTAAAAAATTGCCGGTCCCCTGATTCCGGGGTGATCAGGCAACTCGGGAAACACACGCTTGAGGCATGTTTTGGGCAGTGTGTTCGGCTGCCTGTTTTCCCGCAAAAAACGGTTGGCGTCGAATTGCCTGCGGCCAGGGGCCGGTGACAACCGGCCTCCGCAGGCCAGCCGGTTGTTTACGGCAAGTGGCCTGCTCGGGCCGGATTTGTCGTCATCAAATACTGCACAAGCTGTGCCAATTTCTTCGCACGTGTTAACCTGTTCGTGACATCCAGGGTTATGCCGTTTATTGGCGCCCCGAATGGCAAGCCGGCAACCGGTAAGGCTCCAGTCAGTGATCCTGAGGCCAGGCCGGTATGAAAACGATGCGCGCGCCGGTTAACGACTGACCAGTCAATTGAACAGAAGTTGTGCAACTCGCTGGCCGCACTGCTGCCGGCAGCGATTGGCATGAAAATTGATCGGTGTGCCCACATTCCTTGCAACCAAGAAGGGGGTCCAATGAATTCTGGCAAGACCAGCCTGATGAAACGTATCAAGCTATTCCTGATTGCTGCACTCGTGATCCTCGTGACGATCGTGGGCTTGCAAAACACGGAAATGGTGGAAACCAGGCTGTTGTTCGCAACCGTCGCCATGCCACGGGCTGTATTGCTGTTCGTGATGCTGGCGATCGGGTTTGTTGTTGGCTGGCTGGCCGGTGCCCGGTTTTCGAACAGCAATGAGTAGCGGTGGCTTCCAGCCGCCGTCGTGGGGCAGGCTTCCAGCGCTTCCAGCCTGCCATTCTCCTTTCGATGGCAGTCTGGCAGCCAGCCCCACGTGGCTACTTAACCAGCGGCCGACCCTTGCC
>CAMYKF010000235.1 GCA_947258905.1 uncultured Pirellulaceae bacterium
GCCAACAGCATGGCCAGGCCGAGCAACGCGAACATGCCGATCACCATCCCGGCCACGATCAACTGGTTCTTGACCGGACGACGCTTGACGCGTGCCGAAATATTGCGACTGGCACCGGAAGTCTTCACGAACTGTCGCAGTTCGGCGTCGTTGGCTGCGCTGGCCGCGGCCGGTTTTGTATTTTGGACTTCCGGCACAACCACCGACACACTCGATGCCTTCACATACGGTTTGCGGCCGATACCCGATTGATCGGGCGCCTTGCCGGTCGCCCGCTGCCTGGGCTGTTGTTTGGCGGCCGGTTTCTGTGCGGCCGTCTTTGGGGCAGCGGGTTTGGGGCCAGCCGATGGTCGAGCGGCCGGTTCCCGGGACACCGGTTTTTGAGCGGCCTGTTTTTGACCAGGCTGTTTGGGACGAGGCTGTTTTTGTCGGGACTGTTTTTGAGCAGCCGCATCGGACTTCGCAACGGCTGGCTTGCGCACGCCGCGTCCCTTGTTTGCCCTGGACGATTCCCGTCGCGCTGGCTCCGTTGTGCCGGCACGGCCAACGACTTGTTTGGCGGGCGCTGGTCGCGATTCCGCCTTGGATTCGGCGGCTGGCTGCTTGCCAGGTTTTGCAGGCTGCGTGGCTGCGACCGGTTTGGCGGAAGTTTCCACGCGAGTGGAATCGGTAAACAGGCGTTCACTTAAGTGTCGCAGCGCCGTAATCGCTTCCTGGCAATTCTGATACCGTTCATCAGGCTTCTTGGCCATCATTTTTTTCAGGACATCGACCAGTTCCGGCGGACAGTCCTTGCGAAAGTCCAGCACGCTTTGCGGTTCCCGCACCTGGTGCATGGCAATTCGCTGTGCCAGGGTGCCTTCATGAAATGGCGGCTTGCCCGTGAGCATGTAATACAGCGTGCAGCCGGTGCTGTAGATATCCGAACGATGGTCGATATTGTGGCTGTCGACCGCCTGCTCGGGAGACAGGTAATCGGCTGTGCCCAGCACGCGTTCGTTGTGCCTCACGGTCAGGGAAGTTTCTTCTTCCTGGAACAGAGCCAGGCCCAGGTCGAGGATCTTTACGGTACCCTCGGGCGTCACCAGCAAATTGGCCGGCTTGATATCGCGATGCACCAGGTCGTTTTCGTGAGCGTGCATCAGACCGGTCAGCGCCTGCGTCGTATAATCGATGGCGGTGGTGTAATCGAGCGGTCCGTTTTCCTTGCCCATGTCGTAAATGTCCTGCCCCTCGACGTATTCCATGACGAGATAGTGCGTATCGCCGTCGTTGTCGATGTCATAGACGCGGACAATGTTCTTGTGATTCAACGACGCCGCAGCCCGGCCTTCGCGATAGAAACGTTCCAGATACGTCTTGTCGGAGATCCGGCTCTTGGGCAAAACCTTGATCGCCCGTTTCTGGCTGAAGATCATGTTTTCGGCCAGATAAACCGAACTCATGCCGCCGGTGCCCAGATGGCGGATCAACTTGTACTTGCCGAGAAAAAACCCCTTGTACTTTCCCGACTGCAGCTTCTTGCAGTGCCATTGGGAGATCAGTCCCTCATCCAGCAGGTACCGGGTCAATTGATCGATCGTGATGGTCTCGCCGCCGGATTTGCGCGCCAAATCCTTCAGCGCTACTTTCAGTCGCGCCGTTTCGACGAGTCCGCTCTTGTTCAGCAGATCGACAAATCCTTTGGCTGTGACTTCCGACATATCGCCGACCGCGTGTTTCCCGGCTGGTTCCCAACGAGTACCTTATCCTGTACAGGCTAACAGACCCGCCGCGTGGCTGCATTGCCACATGGTCAATGTGCTGCAAGTGCCGGCGGGTCAATTCCCATTATGCGCGGCTGGCAGCGGCGAAATGTCAAAAACATCGCGACACCTCGGCGTTTTCGCCAAGTACTGGCAGCCGGGAAACGTCAAAACCAGACTGGCCTCTGCGATTGGAAACGAAAACGCGGCCCGGCTGTATCGCGAACTGGCCAGGCAAACGCTGCTGCGACTGGCCGGCTGTGGTGACCAGCGGTCCCTGTGGATCTGGCCCGCCAAATTCGCCAGCGAATTCCGAGCGCTGGCCGGCGACTCGTGGGACATTCGGTGTCAGTGCCCGGGCGATCTCGGCGCACGCATCAGCGACTTTTTCGCCGCCAATCTTCACGGCCCGGGCGACAGCCCGTCATCGACAACGCATGCCGTGCTGGTGGGCACCGACAGTCCCACTTTGCCAGCGTCCACCATCAAAGAAGCCTTCGCCGCGATGCAGTCCCATGATTGCGTGATCGGACCAGGTACCGATGGTGGCTATTACCTGATTGGCCTGCGGCGGTTCGAACCGGCGGTATTTGCGGGGATCAACTGGAGTACGCCACAGGTTCTGGAACAAACCAGGCGACGACTCGTGGAAAACAAAATCGACTGGCACGAGTTGCCGGAATGGAACGACATCGACGAACCCGCCGATTTGGACGAACTTGCACGACAACTGCGAGCGCTGCCACAACCATCGACTCACGACCGACAGCTGCTGGCCGTGATTGAAGTGTGCTCGGGGTGCCACCCATGAGCGTCTCCCGGCATTTTGACTACGCCATAATCGGAGGCGGTGTAATTGGATTATCGATCGCCTGGGAGATGGCGCAGGATGATCACCGTGTGGCGTTGATCGAGCGCGATCAGGTGGGGCGTCAAGCCTCGTGGGCCGGCGCGGGCATCTTGCCGCCGTCCAACCTGGACAAGGCCCGACATGCGGTGGAATACCTGGCGGCCCTCAGTTTCCAGCAACATTCGTTGTGGGCCGAGCAGCTACGCGCCGAAACCGGTATCGATACCGGATTTCGCAGGTGCGGCGCCGTTTTCGTGGCGCGGACGGCTGGCGAAGTCGCTGCATTGCACGGACAGTGTTCGGAATGGCGCGAGAATGAAATCGAGGCCCACGAGCTGTCCCCTGCGGAACTGATCGAATTGACGCCGGCCCTGTCCAGTTGCGGTGAAACCATTCGCACGGCCGTGCACGTGCCTGCCGAAGCCCAGTTGCGCAATCCGGATCACTTGCGCGCCCTCCGCGCTGGTTGCGAATTGCGGGGCGTGGAAATTCTCGAACAGGCAGGCAACGTGCAGTTGAAATCAGACCGGGAACAGGGAAACGAAATCCGTTTGCAAAACGGACAGACCGTACGTGCCGACAATGTTTGCATCGCCGCCGGCGTCTGGAGCGAGCAACTCGTGAAACAACTTGGCGTGTCGATCAGCACCGTCCCCGTCCGCGGCCAGATGCTGTTGTTCAAGCTTCCACAACCGACTTTCAAGCAGATTCTGTATGAAGGCACACGCTACATCGTGCCCCGCGATGACGGGCACGTGCTGGCCGGATCGACGCTGGAGGAAGCCGGCTTTGACAACACCACGACTCCACAAGGCATCGCCGACCTGATGCAATTTGCCGGCGGCCTGATTCCTGAATTGAATGAAACGACGCTGGTCAATTCGTGGGCGGGTCTGAGACCGGCCAGCTTTGACGGGTTTCCCTATATTGGCCGGGTGCCCGCCGCGCACAATGTTTGGCTGGCCACCGGTCATTTCCGCAACGGATTGTTATTGTCGACCGGCACCGCCAAACTGGTGGCTCAGTTGATGACCGACCGTCGGCGCACCGTCATCGACATCATGCCCTTTCGACTTGATCGCGGCTAGCGCGTGACAAAGAATGTCAGTTGAACCGGTTCAGTCAGAAAAAAAGATATTGGCCATGAACGACCAGGACTTGCCTCACATTGCCATTCTCGGTGCCGGACCCATCGGTATTGAGGCGGCCCTGTACGCACGATTTCTCGGCTATCCCGTCACGGTCTACGAACAGGGCGACATCTGTGCTCACGTGCTGAAATGGGGCCATGTGCAGTTGTTTACTCCGTTCGGAATGAACAGCAGTCCACTGGGCCTGTCAGCGCTAAGCGCCCAGGCCGACGACTTCCGGCCGCCCGCCGCTAATCAGTTGCACACCGGGACGGAGTGGGTCGAGCAATATTTGCTGCCACTATCCCGGTCCGATTTGCTGCACTCGTGTTTCAGGACGCACAACCGAATCGCCGCCGTCTCGCGCCATGCGAATGCCGGTAACGGCCAGGGGTTTCGTTTGCTGATCGAGGGAACCGACGGGCGGCAGCACCATGAATTCGCTGACGTCGTGCTTGATACGACCGGCACGTGGGGCCAGCCCAATCCGCTGGGCAGCGGCGGCATGCCGGCAATCGGCGAAGCGATGTTATCGTCCGATACGTTGCCCGAAGGCATGTTGTTTCTGCGACGCATTGCCACGCCCGAGCAAATGGCCGCTACCAGCGGGCGGCATTTCGTCGTGGCCGGCAGCGGTTATTCGGCCGCCACCAACATCATCCAGCTGGCCAAACTGCATGAACAGGATCCCGCCGTGCGGTGCACCTGGATTACCCGGCAGCAACCCAACGAACGCGGACCCGTTAAACCCATCCCCGATGACCCGCTGGAGTATCGCGTGCACTTGACCAGTCGCGCCAACGAACTGGCAACGAACGCCGACTGGGTGGATTGGAAGGCCGGTACCGAAATCGAATCAATCGGCTTTGACGGACAGCGTT
>CAMYKF010000236.1:0-3254 GCA_947258905.1 uncultured Pirellulaceae bacterium
CGCGCTTTTTTCATCAGGCGTTTCGGTGACATGCGACGTCGAACAATCTTTTCCTCCCACGGTTGCAGGATTTCCGCGAGGCTGAACTGGGAACTGAGTCCGCGGGCGGTCCCTTCCAGCATCACCAGCACCTTGATCAGCAGGGAGACACGCGAAGGCAGAATGATCTGAAAGCGTCTAATAATTTCCATCATGCGGTTCAACGCCCCGCCCAGATCAAACTCCTCCAGCTTTTGGGTCCCGTACTCGGCCAGGAATTCGCCAATCTCGGCCCGCAACTGGTCGGTATCCAGATCACGCGGCACGGCACCCAGTTCGCAAATGGAATCGCACAGCGCCAACGTGTCCTGGTCGACGGCCGCCATCAACAAATCCTCGAATTGCTCGCGCAGCTTGTCGTCGATGCGGCCCACCATACCGCAGTCCAGCAAGCCGATTTGCGATTCCTGCATGGCAAAGATATTCCCTGGATGCGGATCGGCGTGGTAGAAACCATCACGAAAAATCATCTCCAGAAAAATGTTGGCCCCCCGTTCGGCCAGCAAAGCCAAATCGTGGCCGGCCTCGATCAAGGCTTCCCGTTTGGCCAGACTGATCCCGGACAAACGGTCCATGGTCAACACGCGGCTGGTCGAGAATTCCGCATAGGGTTGCGGAATGAACACATTGGGATCGCCGTCGAAATTGCTGGAAAACCGGTCGAGGTTGCGTTTCTCCTGCGTGAAATCCAGTTCCGACAACAGCGTCCGCGAGAACTCTTCCATGGTGTCCACAGGCCGGTACTGCCGAGCCTGCTCGGAATACTTTTCAGCCAGCTCGGCCAGTCCCTTCATGATCTCCAGGTCGCTGCGGATTTTCTCCTCGATCCCCGGATGTTGTACCTTCACCACCACATCCGTTCCGTCCTTGAGCTGGGCGAAATGCACCTGCCCGATGGACGCCGAGGCAGCTGCTTCGTCATCGAAAGCCAGAAACAGATCTTCGGGCGCGGCATCCAGTTCCTGCTGGATGATCTCACGAACCGCTTGCGGCGGATCGGCCGGAGTACCCGCCTGCAACTTGGCCAGTTCACTGGTGATGTCCGGCCCAACCAGATCCGGTCGCGTGCTGAGAATCTGACCCAGCTTGATGAAGGTGGTGCCGAGGTCCGTCAGCGCCAGTCGCAATCGTTCGCCCTCGCTTAACTCTCCGATTTGCTGGCCGTCAGCCGAACGGAAGTGCTTTTGAATCCACTCCGCCTTGACGCTGGTCAACCACGGAGCCAGGCCGTATCTGGCCAGCGTCGACACAATCTGGTGCAAGCGCTGGCTGTCGCGAAGCATCGAAGGCAGGGATTCAATTTTCATTGGCAATGACTCGAGCTACGGGAAATAACGAGTGTTGATCTTAGGCCCTGACGCGACCCGCGGTCAAACTTCCTGACAATATCAGGACATCGATTCGATGGCATTGACAACCAGCGAACACAATCGGGGCGCCGCCACAGCCGCAGCCTTGACGACCTCCGATCCCGACGTCGGTTCCAGCACATCCGGATTGGCAACATTGGCCACGATCGAAAATGCCAGGATCCGCATGCCCAGTTGTGCCGCAAAAACCACCTCGGGCACCGTCGACATTCCGACGACGTCGCTGCCGACCCTTCGCAAGAACCGATACTCGGCACGCGTTTCGTAGTTGGGACCCGGCAGACCGGCGTAAACGCCGGGATGCAACACAAAACCCTCGCGTCGGGCATGTCGCATGGCGTTGTCGATCAGTTCCCTGTCATAGGCATCGGCGCGAACGAGCGGACGATCGCACTCGGTACGCACCTCCGGCACATGCCACGCCCGAAACATCAGATCCAGATGGCTGACCAGAACCATCAGGTCGCCGCTTGAGAATCGCGGGTTGATCCCGCCAGCGGCATTGCTGATGAACAGCACTTCCACGCCCAGCGCATGCATCAGCGCCAGTGGCAGACGCACCTGATCATCGGAATAGCCTTCATACAGATGAAACCGCCCTTGCATGGCAATGACCGGCTGGCCTGCCAGGCGGCCGCAAACGAACTGGCCCTTGTGCCCGATGACAGTGGAAACCGGGAATCCCGGAATATCGCTGTAGGCGATCGCCGACTCGACATCAATGTTGTTGGCAACTTCGCCGGCGCCGGTTCCGAGAATGATCCCGAATCGGGGATGACCCGGCCATTGCCGGGACACCGCTTCGACAGCCGCATCGAGTTGGTGATTCGGGCTACCCATGTTTCGGGATCAGGCCTTTTCCTCCTCCAGCACCCCGATGACCAGTTTGGCAAGTTTGGGTTCCGCCTCCCTGGCCACACGGATGATCTCTTCCACATTGGCTGCCTGCAGGGCATCGGGCAGGCACATATCGGTGATGCAGGAGAATCCGATGACACGCATGCCGCTGTGTACCGCCACAATGGTTTCCGGCACCGTCGACATGCCCACCACGTCCGCCCCGATCAGTCGCAGAAAACGGTACTCGGCAGCGGTTTCCAGATTCGGACCCGACACGGCCGCAAACACACCCTTGTGCGCCACAATGTCCTCGCGACGCGCAATACGCAATGCACGGTTAATCAATTCACGATTGTATGGCTCGCTCATGTCGGGGAACCGCGGACCCAGCCGTTCATCATTGATGCCAATCAGCGGGTTGTCGCCCATCAAGTTGATCTGGTCATCGATCAGCATGATATCGCCCAGCGAGTAGTACGGATTCAGGCCGCCGCAGGCATTGGAGACGATCAGCAAATCGGCACCCATGGCCTTGAACACGCGAACTGGCAGCGTGATTTTTTTCAGCTCGTACCCTTCGTACATGTGAAAGCGACCTTCCATCGCCATCACGTATAGCCCGGCCAGCTTGCCACATACCAGCCGTCCGGCGTGGCTGATCGCCGTGGCTTGGGGAAAGTGCGGGATTTCGCTGTAGCTGATGGTGACGTCGACATCGATTTCGTTGACCAGCGTGCCCAGACCGGTTCCCAGCACGATTCCGGCATCAGGCGTTTCATTCCACTGGCCGCGAATGAACTGCACGGCGTCATTGATTTGGTCAAACAGTTCCAGCATGCGTTTTTTTGGTTTGGGAAGGAGCGGATTGGAATCCAGAAGTTTCGCCCATCGACCGGCGCGACTCAAGTGGGGAACCACGCCGGCGTTTTAGCCAGAGCCGTGAGACGTTGGCTGCGGTTCGCGCACGAAAAACCCGACGGCCTGCGGGAGACACCGTCGGGTTCA
>CAMYKF010000236.1:3318-7924 GCA_947258905.1 uncultured Pirellulaceae bacterium
GGGTTCAAAAGAAGTGTGTGCTGTCCAATCTCTCACGAGATTGGCTCCGGCGTGTTGCCAAAGCCTTGTCAGGCGCTTTTGGATTCCGGCAACTCGAACAGCTTGCGGTCGCCCAGCACCACTTCGTCGGTGATCACGAACTTGGATCCCTTCGGCTGCTCGGGCAAATCGTACATGATGTCCAGCATCACGCTTTCGATAATCGAACGCAGGCCGCGGGCACCGGTGCCTTTTTGAATTGCCTTGCTGGCAATCACACGCAGGGCGTCATCGGTAAACAACAGCTCGCAGCCTTCCATGTCGAACAGACTCTGGAACTGCCGCACCAGGGCGTTCCTGGGTTCCGTCAGCACCTTGACCAAACCGTCCTCGTCCAGTGGCGTCAGCGCCGAGGTCACTGGCAACCGGCCCACCAGCTCGGGAATCAGTCCGTACTCGAGGATGTCGTCGCTGGTCAGTTCCGGCAGCAGCTGGCCCAGATCACGGTCTTCGCGGATTCCGGCGTCCTGCCCAAAACCGATCGTCTTGCGACCCAGTCGCTTGCGGATGATGTCGTCGATGCCGACAAAGGTGCCGCCGCAAATGAACAGAATATTGGAAGTGTCAATCTGGATGTACTGTTGCTCGGGATGCTTTCGTCCACCTTGCGGCGGAACATTGGCCACCGTGCCTTCGAGCATTTTCAGCAAGGCCTGCTGCACGCCTTCGCCCGACACATCGCGGGTAATCGAAACGTTGTTGCTGGTCTTGCCAATCTTGTCGATCTCGTCGATGTAGATCACGCCTCGCTGAGCTGCCTCAATGTCAAAGTCAGCTGAGTGCAGCAATTTGAGCAGCAGATTCTCCACGTCCTCGCCCACGTAACCGGCTTCGGTCAGGGTCGTGGCGTCGCCGATGGCGAACGGCACATTGAGCACCCGCGCCAGTGTGCGGGCCAGCAACGTCTTGCCCGATCCGGTCGGTCCAACCAACAGGATATTGGACTTGTCGATTTCGACGTCGGTGTTTTCCCAACCCAGAGACAGTCGCTTGTAGTGATTGTGGACCGCGACCGACAAGACCTTTTTGGCCCACCCCTGACCAATCACATACTCGTCCATGCGGGAAACCAGTTCGCGCGGAGTGGCGATCTTGTTGAACAGCTGTTTGGTGGGTCCACGTCGCCGCTGTTCCTGTTCCAGAATGGACTGGCACAGTTCAATGCATTCGCCACAGATATAGACATCGCCAGGACCCTCCACCAGAGGGCCGACATCGCGATAGCTCTTGCGACAAAATGAACAGAAAGCGTTCTTTTTGGTCGCGCCTCGGCGACCGGTGGTGTTATCGTTCCCCGCGGGCATATTGTTTACACTCCTTTTGACTCGACGATGTCGCCTTTCCCGGTGGACTCGAAGACGACCTGCTATAAGGAACAATGCTGGCCCAAGTGTGCATCCCTGCCCGCAAACTTCGAGTTACTATTTTAATTCTGCCTTTTGTGGCGGAATCTCCACCGCCAGCCTGACTGTCCGATTTACTGGATGAGGTGATCTCAATCCGCTGATTAAACCCTTTTGCCGTCGGAACCGGACCGGCACAGGCGACAAGCGTAGCGTATTCCGCATAAACTCCCTGCCATGGCTGAATCAACCAGCAAGCGAAGCAATTCGGCATTTGCCTGTTTTTGCTTCAAGTCAAATCAGGCAAGGCCAATGGATTATACGGACTATTGGCCGCGTTTGACCTTTTCAACGGTTTGTTGCGAGACGATTTTTTTAAGTCGCTTGTATTCCTCTTCGCTGATCGCGCCTTCTTCACGCATCCGTTGGAATTCAGCCAACTCATCGTCCGACAACCCTCCATCTTGCAACGCGAGCTTTCGTGCCCTGATGACCGCCGAGAAGGCAACTGCAATCAGCAGGATCAGGACTATTATTCCAACGACAACAGGAACAGTCATGTGGGGAAAGCAACTGCGCGGAATAGAAGAAGTGACAGGCAATCGGGAATTGGCACCAATTATAGCCCAATTTCACCATTGCGTTTACCTGTTTTCTCTTGCACAGCGACCACATCATGGCCAGTCCCGGCATCATTGTCGCGTTGCGGACAACATCCGGCAGACACCCGGGCCAGCCGGGTGATTCTCGAAATCCCTGAGAAAACGGGCTCCACAGCAGTTGGCGTTCCAAAAACGTCAGCCGACTCATGGGGCCTGCCCGATCGATACGCATGATGCACCCGCCCGGTTCACCAAAATCGCGAAATCGATCAAAGCCACTGTCATTGCGGGCCGTCTGCACTGACTGCCTTTGCCCGCTTCCCGCCGGGTTCGCCGGCAAGGCATCGTGTCCGGCAGAATTTTCGGGCGCGGTAGACACTGCCGGTCACGCGGTCCCTGCCAACGGCTCTTTTTGTACTCAACACGGGAACCGTCTGCGCCGGTCCCTTTCACTACGACACGAACGAGCAATCTTTAGCTCATTTTCGCTGCAAACCAATATTTACAGAAATCGCTGCGTGCCAGCGTGTGACGCGTCGATGTCACACCTGATCCGCGATGCAGGATCTTTTAGGGCACCACCTGAAAAATGCAATTCGACAGTATCTTGTTTTGACGCCAGTCAAGAGGAACGGTATGAACTTTGTGCGCCACCCCCGCGCCCGGCTCACGCTGACGAGCCTGATTTGCCTGATTTCACCAGTTGTTGGTTCCAGCCTGGTCCAGGCCGCGCCTCCCATTCAGCAAACCACATCGCCACAACCGTCGGTCAAACTCGTCGCCACCGGACAACAGTCTTTCGACATTCCCTTTTCCATCGACACGGCACAACAGGGCATTGTGGAAGTGCTCTTGCACGAGTCCCGTGACCGCGGTCAAACCTGGCAGGAACACTCGCGACGCAGTCCCGACGCCGGCTCGTTCCATTTTGCTGCCAGTCAGGACGGCGAAATCTGGTTCGCCATTCAGACGGTCGACCGCGATGGACGAAGACTTCCAGCGACGCAAACGCTTCAGCCCGAGTTGCGAATCGCTATCGATACACAACGTCCCGCCTTTGACTTCCAGGTCCGCCCCGATTCGGCCGGGCGGATCGTGGGAATCTGGCAGGCCAGCGATCCCAATATCGATCCCTGTTCCCTGGAGATTCAGTACCGGGCCGAATCCGTCAGCGATGACAAATGGGTCAATGTTCCCACACAATGCCGTCGTGTTCCGCCAGCCGGAATCTATCGCGATGAACTGGCGTGGTGGCCACAAGTCCCGGCTCGCAACCTCGTCGTCCGCGCACGGATTCAGGACCACGCCGGTAACTCGACCGAAGTCGAACGACGAATTACCGTGCCTCTGGTGGCCGGTTTGCAGCCCGGAGGCGCCACCGGGACAACTCCCCAGGCGACTCGCAACCGGCCCACGCAAACCTCACAAACCCGCGCAACTCCGCCTGCTCCGGTAACCACCAACTATCAACAGTCACGATTGCCGGCCGCACTGGCTCACCTGTACAGTGACAGTACCGATCCGCGGCGCGACGCGGCCCCGCCATCTGGCCAGATTCCGGCCGCAACGGCAAGTTCGACCAGGCCCCAACCGCCGAGATCTCCCAATCGCCTGGCACAAAATGTTGCCGGCACGGTCCAGCCAGCCGCGGCGTCGCCACCAGCCAACCAGGCCGAGTCCACACAATGGCGCAGCCAAACCAACGGGCCAGCCCGTAATACAGGCGTGATTCAAAATACCACCGATGGCTGGCAACCGCGGTCCGGCGATACCCGCGTCGCCGCTCGCGAGCAATCGGTACTGGTCGATCGGCAAGCCCTGCAGCAAACGGGCGCGCCGGGCAATCAGACTTCCACGCGGACCGGCAACGCGCAGTGGATTTCTTCCACTGCCGGCCAGTCCCAATCACCCCCGCCTGTCGCTCCCACGATTCTGACTTCCGGGCCCAAAATGGAAAGCCTGCGGCAAATGTCGCGGCCTTCCAACTCTCGCCGCTTTCAACTCGAGTACGACATCGATGCTATTGGGCCCGAGGGAGTCAAGACCGTCGAATTGTGGATGACCAGTGACGGCGGCAGTAACTGGCGTCGCTGGGCCACCGATGAAGATCGGCGCAGTCCGGTCAACGTCGAAGTCGAAGCCGAGGGGATCTACGGTTTCCGCATCCTCGTGGTCAGCAACGAAGGACTCCGCGCACGACAACCGCGTCGCGGTGATCCGGCTGACATGTGGGTCAATGTGGATACCACCAGACCCCAGGCTCAAATTACCGCGGTTCCTTATGGCCGCGGTCCGGATGCCGGCCGTTTGCTCGTGCAATGGCAGGCCTCCGACGCCAACATGGCGTTGCGACCTGTGCGGTTGCAATTCAGTCCCGTCGCCAGTGGTCCCTGGACCACTATCGACAACGGAATTCGCAACACCGGCGAGTACGCGTGGAAGCCGAATGTGGATGTGCCCGATCGGGTGTATCTGCGTCTGGAAGTCCGCGATGACGCCGGCAACGTGCAGGTCCACCAACTGAACCGGCCCATCGATGTCTCGGGGCTGTTGCCCCGTGGACACATCCGGGGCCTCAAACCGATTGGAGGTGACCCGGCTGCCAGCCGGGATCCTTGACCG
>CAMYKF010000237.1 GCA_947258905.1 uncultured Pirellulaceae bacterium
GTGCGTGGCGGACTCATCAATTGTCCTGTATTTCCTTTTCGATGTCGCGCCACGCTTCAATTTTGGGACCAAACTGATCCTGCATGTTGATGCCTGACCGGACCATCATCGATTCGGACGACGCATATTCAAAACTCTGACTGACAGCATCCGCTCCAAAGAATTCTACTACTCGTTGTTTTTGTTCGTGAGTGAGTTCCTCTTCAAACATCTCCGAAGCCTCTTGCCTCTTTTTCTGAATGAACTCCTGGATTTCCTGGCCAAGCTCTTCCTGACGTTCCATCAGCCGTTCGATTTGTCGATCGGAAAGACCAACATACCTGCTTGCCAAATTTGGCTTCGAAAGAGCATAAAGCAAACCGCCGCTTCCAAGTGTCGAATCCGCAATCGCAAGGGACTGAAAATCAACCAGGACTTCGGACAGCTCCTGTGTCAGCTTCCGGCAGTCTTCTTGGTACCGAAACTCGAGACTATTTCTGATCGATTCACTGGCACCGTTCGAATCCTTTTCCAGGTTGCTCTTGAGTTCCTTGTATTGATCAAGGATCCCATTTACGGCTTCCTGCTGATCATCCACCAATTCCAGGTGATCAAGGATTTCCGGGTGGCCGCTGATGACGTCCAGCACACCCAGCAAGCTGATGTTGTTTGCTGCTCTCCTTAAAATGTAATCATAGCTTATTGGCGCTTTTGAATCGTCGATGCCGTTCAGCTCCTTGTAGCGGGCGTAATCCGCATGCAAGGCCGCAAGCGTCTGCGGGTCCAACTTCCCCGAAACATGGCCTTCGTCCTGAGCCAATGCACTCGAAGCCAATAAAGTACAAACTGCCGCAACAACAAGTTTTTCAAAATGCATGTTTGGTATCCTTGGATCTACTTACTTGTTTCCTTCGGTTCCGCCGGGAGGAGGCAGCGGCTCACACGGAGTAATTACGAATACATGGTGAGTATTTTCGTCAATCAGGGGCCCACCGTCAGTCCCTCCGTGCGGCGGATTAGGTTTTCTAATCGTCATCCAGCTACCGGTTTCTGGATTTTGGTCAAGGTATTGCCATTCAAGCCAAACCATTGCAACATAGATCCCGTTAGGCAAGTCCGGAGCACAGCTTACGTTGAAGGATTCAGTGCTACTTACGTCGAGCAACTTGATCTGAGTTGATGCACCGACGACGTCCCACTGCGTATTCGAAACCCTCTTTCGCACCTCAATTCTGATTTTTCCACGAATAGCCTGAATTGTATGTCTGTTCGTGATCGTGCCGTTTGCTTTAGCGTTTCCGTACAGGTGAACGCAAAGCAATTCGCCATCTCCCGGGTGCAAGCTTGTCACTTCGCCAGAAACACGTAATGCGCCCTAAGAAGAAGAACGGGACACCCAATGATAAGAAGAAGGGGACACCCAATGATTGCGCCCAGGGGAACCATAAGGGAGGGAACCATAAGGGAGGGAACCATAAGGGAGGGAACCATAAGGGAGGAACCATAAGGGAGGAACCATAAGGGGACACCCAAACATCCGGTTTGACAGGTTGAGGCAGCAGTAGATTTTTGTATACTGTGGCAACAGTCAGCCGATTTCTCGGGCTGGCCAGCTGGGAGCGGTTTGTGGCGTCGTATTCCGAGGACGCTGCCTTGATTTACCCTTCTTTGTCCCCGGCTGTCATTATCCCAATGGAGGCCCCATCCATGGCCAGACTTGCGCGTGGCGAGTACCCTGACCCTCGCTCCATCCAGATCGTCCATGTCACCAGCCGCTGCGTCCGTCGCGCCTTTCTGTGTGGCAGGGACCACTGGTCGGGAAAAGACCATGAACACCGCAGACAATGGATTCGCGACGAACTTGAGTTTCTGGCCTCGATCTTCGGGATCGACTTTCTGACCTATGCCGTCATGAGTAACCATTTCCATGTGGTATTGCGCAGTCGACCGGATATCGTCAGGGCCTGGACCGATGAGCAAGTGGCCCGCCGCTGGCTCAGGCTCTGTCCAATGCGCAAGGACGCCAATGGCCGGCCCTGTAAGCCGACAGAAACGGAATTGAATATGCTGACAGCCGACTTCAGGAAGATGGCCGAGTTGAGAATCCGGCTCTCGGATATCAGCTGGTGGATGAGGAGGCTCAACGACAAGATCGCACGAAAGGCCAATCGCGAGGACGAGTGCAGCGGGCGGTTCTGGGAAGGGAGGTTCCAAGCGCAGCCTCTGCTTGACGAGGCATCGGTGCTGGCCTGTTCGGTTTACGTCGACTTGAATCCGGTCCGTGCGGCACTGGCCGAGACGCCCGAGGAGTCGGAGTTTACGGGAGCGCGAGACCGCATCAATGATTTGTCACGGGACAAGGGCAGAATCAGGGGAAATAGGAGGGCCGACAAACCTGGCCGCAGCCGCGTGCGGGAGCGCAGCCAGAGACGCAAACACAGTACCTGGATGAGCCCTCTGCAGATTGACGAAAAACAGGATCCGGTTGGAGCGGACGCCAGCTGCTGCGGACGCCGCGCCAGTTTAAAGGGTTTTCTGTCGATACCGCTCCCGCGATATCTGGAGCTACTCGACTGGACGGGCCGTCAGTTGCGACGCGACAAACGGGACTCGATACCCCATGATCTGGTTCCGATCCTGGCACGTCTGGGCATCGAGCCGCAAGGCTGGTGCGAACTGGTGAAGAAGTTCGGTCATTTGTTCAAACGAGCGGCGGGCACCGCCGAGTCGATTCGGGGTGAAGCCCATCGACGCCGTCAAAACTGGCTGCAGGCTCCGGGCGTTGCCTATTTGGGCTGAACCCCGCTCTCTCTCGATTCAAAGAAAGGCGGACCTGAAAATTGAACGTGCGCGCTCTTGCTGGATTTCGTCGTCTTCTTGTGCGCGGAAAACTGAAACCTCCCATTACTGCTTCCCCGTGAATCCCCTATCTGATTCAACCATCAAGATCGATGCTTCAATCATTGGGTGTCCCAATACTGTTCGGCACGACGGTTGCGTAAGGTAACTGGGGCGTCGCAAGGACGGGATTTCGCCGTGTAGGATCGGCAGCGATTGTAAGTTTAACCAATGGACCATGTAAGAAGGTGTATTGGTCGCCAATCAGTGGCTGCCATGGCTCAGCATCCAGCTCAGAAAATCAAGGAAAGCGATATCCTTGGTCTCAAACATTTCGCCAGGGTCAAGGCGTTGCTTGATGATCTGCACCGTGTCGGCTGCCACAGGGACAAGGCCAGCAATCGTTCCCTGCACTTCAACGAATATTGCCTGGGTGTGCTGTTGTTTCTTTTTAATCCAACGCTGACGTCGCTTCGAGGTATTCAGCAGGCCAGTCAGCTGAGGAACGTACGCAAAAAACTGTGCTTGAAACGCGCGTCGCTGGGTTCACTAAGTGAATCGACATCGGTCTTTGATCCCGCGCCGCTGAAGGAAATCGCCAACCAGTTGGCCGCGCAGGTGCCAGTCGGTAACGGTGGTGACTTTTCGCAAATCAATCAAACACTGACGGCCGTAGACGGCAGCGTTTTGACACCGTGGCCAAGGTCGCCGAGCTTGCCTGGGTGCCACTGAAAGGTGGCAAGCGTAAACACGCGTACGGCCTGCACACGCATTTCGAAATTCTCCGCGGCGTTCCCGGCCCCATCGATGTGACCTCGGCCAACCCCAAGGGCCAGCACGATGAACGGGCCGTGCTGAGGCGAACCCTGGAATCCGACCGTTGTTATGTGATCGATCGCGGCTATGCCAAGTTTTCCCTGTTCAATGCGATCGTGCAAAAGCAAAGCAGTTATGTTTGCCGCGTGCGTGATAACTCGTCCTATGAAATTGACGAGCAACGCGAACTGACCGAGGCCGATCGCGCCGAATGCGTGCTGAGCGATCTGATCATTCGCCTCGGTGCCGGGCGAAAAGCCGAAGACCGATCCGACCATGCGGTTCGCCCGGTGATTATCGAAACCACGCCTCACACCAGTCGCGGCAAGTACCGGGGTGGCAGCACCGGGCAATCCTCGGACGGCAAGCTGCGGATTGCCACCAACCTGCTGGACGTTCCCGCCGAGCTGATCAGCAAGATTTACCGCCTGCGGTGGATGATCGAGTTGTTCTTCCGAATGTTCAAGGGTCTGCTGGGCTGCAGCCACCTGCTCAAGACCAAACAGCATGGAGTTGAAAGTCAGACCTATATGGCCATTATCGCCTGCCTGTTGATTCTCATTTACACCGGCAAGACACCCACTCGGCGGACTTGCGAAATGATCTGCTTCTATCTGCAGGGCTGGGCCGAGTTGGACGAACTCGAGTCGCACATCGCCCGTTTCAAAGCCAACGATCCACCTCCCCAAAAGTAGTTATCTGCCGCGCCCAATCTCATCCGGCTGACGGTCGCCGTCATGCTGCGCCGATCTGAAAACCAACTCCCGGCCAACCTCTCCGGCAAGACACACAAAACTGCTCCCAGCACAGAAAAAACAAACAACACAAATAACGTGCCGAACAGTATTGTGGGTGTCCCCTTTTGATGCCTTGAGAAAGTCGTCAACACGTTGCCGCCGGAACTCGACAACCTGTTCGAGCATTTCTTTGGCGCACGCAAACCGGGTGAGCGTCGGCTGATGCCGC
>CAMYKF010000238.1 GCA_947258905.1 uncultured Pirellulaceae bacterium
TTGCTGGTTGATATGGATCCGCAGTGCAATGCGACGACGGGCCTGGGAGTGAAGCCAGTGGAATCCCATCCGCTGGTGGGCCAGCCGGCTTTGCGTCACTCGGCCGTGTCGACCCGGTATGACAACCTGTCGGTGCTGCCAGGCAGTCATCGCTTTCGGGATATCGACCTGCTAGCGAACCTGAATGATCAGCAAAGCCAGCGAGTGATCGAGCAACTGCAATCGTGCACTGGATTATATGAGTTTGTGTTACTTGACTGTCCTCCCTCGATGGGTCGTCTCACGCAAACTGCCTTGTCGGCCAGTCGTGAAGTGTTGATGCCGATTCAATGCGAATACTTTGCGATGGAGGGTTTGCGTCAGATGATCGAAGTGATTCGCGACGTGATGCGAGCACGACCGGGCCAGCTCGGTTTCGCCGGCATCCTGTTGACGATGTTCGACGAGACGCTGGAGCTGACTCATGAAGTGGAAAGTCAGGTGCGAGAGTTTTTTGGAGAGATCGTTTTTGCAACCGTCATCCCGCGTGACGTCACGGTCAGCGAAGCACCCAGCCATTGCCAGGCGGTAATGGAATATGCTCCCCGCAGCCGTGGATCGCGAGCTTATACAGAACTGTGCATGGAGGTACTTGGCAGTGACTAAGAAGAAACGACTGGGCCGCGGGCTGGAGGCTTTGTTAAGTGCTTCGTCCGAACACGATGAGTCGCTGGAACATGCGGCCGGCGAGTCCGACGGTTCCTCGACGACCGGCGACACGGTGCAGTTGAGCGTCTACGAAATCGACGACAACCCGTTCCAGCCGCGCCGTGAATTCAGCGAAACGGAAATCGCTTCTCTGGCCGAGAGCCTCAAGTCGCACGACATGCTGCAACCGATTCTGGTGCGTGTCGTCAACGGGCGGTACCAGTTGATATCGGGGGAACGAAGGTTGCGGGCCGCCATTCAGGCGGGTTGGTCGACCATTCCCGCGCGGGTACGACAGGCCGATGACCGGCTGGTGGCCGAATTGGCGATCGTGGAAAACCTGCAACGAAAGGACCTGAACGCGATTGAAAAAGCGCTGTCCTTTCGCCGCTATATTGACGAGCACGGATGTACCCAGGAACATCTGGCCGGACGTTTGAAGATCGATCGGTCGACGCTGACCAATCTCATGCGGCTGCTGGATCTGCCGATGCTGGTACAGGACGCTTTGCGTCAGGGCCAAATCTCCATGGGCCATGCCCGGGCCTTGTTGCCGTTGGGAGACGAAGCGGCTCAGGTCGCGTTTTGCAACCGAATTCAGCGCGACGGGATCAGTGTCCGGCAAACGGAACGGGACGTGGCCGACCAGATCGCGCGAGAAGACGGCACGCCGTCCGGCACGGGAAATTCGGGAAAAACACGAACCATCAATCAGCAACTGGAGTCACTGAAACGGGAACTCAAGCAAGCCCTCGGGACCAATGTCGATATTCGTCAAAACACCCGCGGCAATGGCCGGATTGTGATCCACTTTGCCAACGCCCGTGAATTCGACCGGCTTCGGGATCACCTGGCTGCCGGCAACCGGACTGGCAATCGTGCCGCCTGAGTCGCGTTTTGCCGGTTAACGTGTCCGTGGGCCTGATCCGGGCCGTCACGTTGCGGCAATTCGCGGACGCCGTTACGATTAATCGTCAAGCGGGGTGTAGCGCAGCCTGGCTAGCGCGACTGGTTTGGGACCAGTAGGTCGTAGGTTCGAATCCTATCACCCCGACTTTTTTTGGCCGACCGGCCGGATCCCACCGGCCGGTTTTTTTTGCGGCAAACGATGCCATGAGCATGCCGCAGATTTCGCAAACCGCAAAGCCACCGCTCTTTTCACGCATTCCCGGCGGTTTCCCAATTCCCTGTTCCGCATATCCGGAATTCCGCGGGAACTGTTTTTGATAACTTTTCCGCGATGCGATTTGGTCGGCTTGTCAAACCGACACCCGAGCCACAAAATTGTGCCTTGGAATTAAACATCTAATCCCGTCATGGATGGCCAAGTGATGCAATCAAGACTGACGTTTGAGCAACTGGAAATCGGTCACACGTGGACGAGTTCCTGCCGAACGATAACGGAAACCGACGTCGTGACTTTTGGTACCACGACCGGTGATCTGAATCCGCTTCATCACGACTACGAATTCGCCAAGAATTCTCACTACCGCCGGCCAGTCGCTCACGGATTGCTGGGACTTTCCTGGGCAGCGGGCTTGTCAAGCGTGAACCCCCAGGTGGAAACGGTGGCATTCGTCGGCGTTCAGAATTGGGAATTCGCGAGACCGCTGTTCATCGGCGACACCGTCCATGTCGTGACCGAGGTGATCGACAAACAGGAATCTCCCAAACGCAATGGACGCATCTTCTGGCGATTGCAAATGATCAATCAACGGGGCGAGGTGGCACAGCGCGGCGTTTTCGAAACACTGGTCAGGGTAGGCGCCAGCGTGCGACGTCCCCACTTTGAAAAAGAAACGGCGGCGACTGCCTCGACGACCGCCAGCGAAACCCTCCGCGAGAAAAAACCTCGCTAGTGCTTTGTCAAATTTGAAGTTCAGGTTTGGCCGTAGTGGACGAGGCAACGAGTCCGATGCTGGAACCGGATGTAAATGACTCGTAGCCTCGTCCACTACCCTGAAACTGAAATTCAATCTGACAATCCACTAGCCGATCGCCGCCCCGGGATTCTCTGCCCCGGGCGGACACGCTGGCACACCGCTGATGGCAAATCTGTCAAACTTTTTCGATTACTGAAAGTTTACCGGGACTTCGGGTTAAAGCGGACAAGCCGATTCTGCCGATAGGGATGACGTAGAACCACATTTTGTCTTGTGGTCGAGATGAATGCGCCCCGCCGGACTCCGGCCAGGCGTGGTCACCGTGTTACTTCAGCCCCTGGCGATCGATGAGCATATCCGGCGAATTACCGCATGGACCGTCTGATTCACGGAATGGTCAAAAAATCTACGTCTGGATTATCGCAGCCTGCACCCTGCTGTTGGTTTGTTTGCTGCTGTGGCCGTTTTCCGTAAAACAATTCCGCACCACCTCGACGTTCAATCTTCGCTATGAGCCGACGTCCGGCCTGGAGAAGACGACGTTGAACAAGATTGTCGTGGATGCCCTGCGCGAGCAAACCGGGCACAACGGATTGGCGGACATGGTCGCCCGGATCAAGGCACCTCTAAGGAGCGATGTACTCCGGTCCCTGGATCCGGAAATCATTCGCGACGCCATTCATATCCAGGGACGGCCGGCCGTATCAGGCAACATCGTTGAGTATCGTTTATCGATCGTGGGCGACGGTTCAGCGGATGAAATCGAATTCGCCAACCTGCTGGTGTCGCGTATCAACAGCCAACTGGGCCTGAAGTTGTCGGAAGAGAATCACCGGCAGGTGATCAGGGAACTGAGCAGCGACTTTCGGGCGTTTCACAGCGGCGTACTCGATGAATTATCGGGTCAACTCGGTCGTGTCATCGACAGCATCAACACGGCGCATAACGACATCCAGATCGTTCGCAACGATTTGGCCAGCATTGATTTTTCGACGCAAGCCATCTCCGCTCCCGGCGTCATGGGTCGACCTGCGACCAGTAGCCTGGAAGACCTGCAGGCGGAAAAATCGCGACTGCTGGCCGAGCCGGGCATGACGGAATTCCATCCTCAGGTGCAGCGGCTCCAGAAGCAAATTGAACAACTCAATGACTCGACGGGCACCCCGTCGTCACCCCGTCAGGAGTTCGCCTCATCAGGCAATACTCCCAGCGTTGTCATCAAGAACCAGTTTATTCCCAATGCCACGTCCGCACAGCCGCAAGCACCGACGATCGATTTCTCGGCTCCCATCGGTCAGGTCGTCAGCGACATTTCGATGATCGACCTCAGTACACCGCGTGCCGAACTGAAGAATCTGCAACAGTCTGTGGATACGGCAGCGGGCTCGGGATTGATCGTCGAGCGGATCAACAAGCGAGCTCTTGAGCAACTGCAATACACATTGCCGGTGGCCATGACCGACCTGTCCGCGGCCCGCCGGCCTGCGCCCATTGGCGGCGCGCCAACGACCGCCCAGTTCATGTGGTTGCTGCTGTTCGCTGCCGCCTTTGGCACCATCATTGCCGTCAATTACGACCCCTCGCTGAAACGGCGCCGCTTCCGGTCTGTCGAGCATATGCAGCGAAAACTGGGCCTGCCGGTCGTGGGTGTGCTGCGTAACCGTCCGGCCCTGGTTATTCCCAAACCCATTCACCGATTGCTGGCCACGCGTATTGTGCGAATCTGCGAATGGACTTTATTCGCTCTGGCTGTTTTGCTAATTCTCGCAGCACTCGTCAACAGCGAAGTCGCCTCGGCGTTCATCGAAAACCCGTTTCACGGAATCACCAAAACCTTTTGGCTGATGACTTCCCGCTAGTTATTCAGCCCCCCACCCCTCAAACAAGACGGCGGAGAATGCCTGTTATGTACACCAAGTATTTCCAGTTGACGCAGCGACCGTTTTCGCGGGTTCCGTCAGTCGACGGGTGCGTGATGTTTCCCGGTCTCAAATCATCGTATGACCGGTGCTGCGAGGGTATTGACGA
>CAMYKF010000239.1 GCA_947258905.1 uncultured Pirellulaceae bacterium
CGCTGACTCCGTATTTCAGCGCAAGATCCTGGTTGGAGTCAAAGTCCACCTTGCCCACCTTGGCCGTACCGTCATTATCGGTCGCCAGTTCCTCGATCACCGGAGTGAGCTGGCGGCACGGTCCGCACCACTGGGCCCAAAAATCGACCAGTACCGGTTGGTCCGAATCAATCACTTCGGATTGGAAATTGTCAGTCGTGAATTCTGCTGCCATGTCTTTATCTTTCTTTCTGTCTGTCAGTTCCCGCCCACTGGCGTCTTGTGCCGACCGCGGACCCGGCAAAGGATTTTAGTCGGCTGCCTGTCGGCGTCAATCAACGCCCCGAAAAGCGAATTCCGCATGGAATTCCCCCGGTTGACCGCGATTTTGCGTTCGCTGCCGGCGCTGGTTTTGCAGGACTCCTGAAAACCTGCCACGATAATTGGACGTAGCGGGCGTAGCCCCTCTTACATTAACCGTTTTTCAGCCCGGATTTAACACCGTGAGATCACACCTCTACTCACTGGCGAGCCTGTGCGTCGCAATCTGGCTGGCGCTGGTGCCCGCACCGCGGCTATGGTCCGATCCGCCAAATGTCGTGTTTATCTATATCGACGACCTCGGGTTTGCCGATATCGGCTTCAACGGAGCTCCCCACTATCGCACGCCACATATCGACGCCTGGGCGGCATCGGGAATGGTGTTTACCAGTGCCTATGCTGCAGCCCCCAATTGCGCACCGTCGCGGGCCTGCCTGATGACGGGCATGTACACGCCGCGACACGGCGTCTACACGGTCAACAACTCCGACCGAGGACCAACCGAACTCCGCAAGCTCATCCCGGTCAAAAATACTACGGTGCTCGATCCGGAATTAACCACGCTGGGCGAATTGTTTCAACAAGCCGGCTACGCCACGGCCTACGTCGGCAAATGGCATCTCGGCAAACCCGGCCAGTCGGGCCCGAGTGAACAGGGATTTGATGTCAACATCGCAGGCAACCAGACCGGCTCGCCCAAAGGAGGACATTTCAGTCCGTTTGAAAATCCGCAATTGCCCGATCCGCCCGAGGGCCGCCAGTACCTGACTGACCGGTTAACAGACGAGGCCATTGCATTTATCGGCGAGCATCGGGAACAACCGTTCTTCCTGTTCCTGTCGCACTACGCGGTGCACACGCCGATCCAGGCACCGGCACAACTCACCCGCAACTATCGCGACACGGCAAGCGAACACGGAATCAACGCCAAATACGCCGCCATGATCGAAAGCGTCGACAATTCGGTCGGCGCGATCATGGATACCCTGGTAGAACGCGAGTTGCAGGATAACACCATGGTCGTCTTCTATTCAGACAACGGCGGGCACGGCAAGATCACCAGCAATGCTCCACTGCGTGGTGGCAAGGGGATGTTTTACGAAGGCGGGATTCGCGTGCCGCTGGCCATCTCGTGGCCAGGCAAGGTCGCCGCTGGCTCGAGGTGCGATACGCCCGTCATCGGTACCGACTTCTTTGCCATGTTCGAGGAGATGCTCGATCTGGAGGCTTCTGGCGACCAACCCTGTGACGGCCAAAGCCTGATAACGCTGCTCACCGGCCAATCCGATTCGCTGGAACGCGCACTGTACTGGCACTTCCCGGCCTACCTGCAAGGCAAGGATTATCCCGGTGCTGCCGATAATCAATTTCGCACCCGTCCCTGCGGCGTGATTCGGCAGGGTGACTGGAAGTTGATCGTGTTTTTCGAGGACCAGCGACTCGAGCTCTACAACCTGACCGAGGACTTCGGTGAAACGACCAACGCAGCCGAGGAAAACCCGGAGATTGCGCTGCGTCTGCTGGATGACCTGCGGCGATGGCGTGAACGCACCGACGCGCAGGTGCCCTCGGAACCCAATCCGGAATACCAGCCGGAAAAGTAGCGGTGGCTTCCAGCCGCCGTTTGTTCGCAGGGGTGCAAAAGAAATGGAACCCGAAGCGTCAGCGAGGGACGACGAACAGGCGGCGAGTCCCTCGCTGAGCGGCTGGAAGCCACCGCTACGGATTCTTACTGCGAGTACACCAGTTGCAGTTTCACAAACAGCGGCTCCGCCTGCCCGCGGTACTGCCTGAAACGCTGTTGTTCGGCAGGTTCACAGCGACCGATCAGTGGTTGCAACTGGTTCCAGTGCGTGATGGCCGTGCCAAGATGTTCCCCGATAATCCGATCGCTGGCGCGGTTGTCGATGTGCATGTACAAACGATGAATGGCATCCTGCAGACCCTGGGCTTCACGCTGGATATCACGACGCAGAGCCGTGGGATACCTGCGATTGGCGAGAATGCGCTCGTTCAGCATGATGCTGTTCTGCCGGCACAGTTCCTCAAGTTGTGAACACATGCCCAGCATCTCGTCGTAACTCACTTGCGGTCCGCTGCCCAGCGACTGCTCTAGCAACAACATGGTCTCGGTTCCTGAATCGAGATGCCGCTGCACTTCGTGGTTTTGGATCGGTCGATACACGTCGACCATATCCTGCCAGGCGACGTTGAAGATCCGGAAATCCCATACCAGATCATCGATGGAATCGGCTTCGTCGATGGTCTGGCTGAAACTCGCGCAGGAACTCTGGATCTCACGCGCCGAGGCCATCAGCTGGCCGGGCTGGTCACAGGCCATGGCCTCCTTGAGCGTGACCGACTGCAGAATGTGATCGACATCCTGTTGCAGGGTGCTGACCATATTGGCCAGATAGCTTTTGTCCATTTGCACGGGCAGCCACAGGTTGGCGTAGATCTGGCGACCGGTTTCCTCGATCCGCAAGACATCCCGGCGAATCCGGTCATTGCCATATTGACGCAACTCGGCGGCGTACGGTTGCCAGCCCTGCTGACATTCCTGATAGGCCGAGACGATCGAGTCATAGCCGCCGGTATCGATTAGCGACGTGGACTGGCGGACGTTGTGCAACAAGGCCCGGCCTTCAAACAGCAAGTGCTGTTGTTCGGGATGGCCCTGCATGTCCCAGCGGATGTCCTGTAACAAATGACGGAATTCGGCCGTCAGCCGCGAGGTCAGCGCCACCAGTTGCGTGCGGTCCAGTTGTGGCTGCAGGCCCAGGGTGTCACACAGGACGGCTTCGTGCGTGTTGACTTCCTCGACCAGTGTGCGAATTTCCCGGCTCACGCCACGTGTCTGGTTCAACGAGTGCGCCAGCGAGCGCCACTGCTGGTCGGCCTCCGACCAGGCACTGGCCATCTGCGGCAGCGTCCGAAATTGTCCTGCGCTTTGGTACATCGCGTCACAAGTGGCCTTGATACCCACGGCCTGGGCCAACGGTTGCCGGTAACTGTTGGATGTCAGCGAAGCGTGCCGCAAGGCATTAACCAACTGGCCCATGCTGCCGGAGATGTGCCCCAGTTCCTCGCGAGCGGCACGCAACTCGGGCGGTAACTGGGCGGGCGAAGTCTGGCCGGGTCGCACCTGCCCGGGCCGCATGTGATCGCCGCGGTCCGGGTTGTTGAGCTGGTCCAGCTGTGACTCGATCAATCCCTGCAACAGGTCTTCCACAAAACGGCGACGGCGTTGCTGTTGAGCATCGGCCAGAGCGGGCATGACAAAGGAAAGTACAAGCGTGGTGAGAAGGATCTTCTTGAGCATGGCGGGTTTTCGTTCGTTAATGGATCAGAAATGAGGAGGGAAAAAGGGAACCCGTTTATTTGTGGACGTCGTGACAGGACTTGCAATCGGTGGCAGTCAACAACAGATCGGCTGCATCCTCTTCGCCCTTGACCGCTGCTTCGGCGGCGGCAACCAGTTGTTTGGTCCGCTCATCCCAGCTTTCCTGCTCACCACGTGGCGGCGAATTCTTTGCCATCGACTGGTAACACACCAGCAATTGCTGTTTTTCCTCATCGGTGGCTTTTCCTGTCGCCACCTTTTTCAGCAGACCATCCTTGGCATGAGCCAGCTTCATGACTTCCTTGATCGTGTATTGTTCTTCCTCCTCCGGTTCCTGCAGCGGAGCAGCGGCGATTGCGCCAATCGCCAATAAAGCGGGCAAAATTCCCAAGATGCGGGCAAGGTTGCGGGGGGCGGGCATGAATTACTCCCGGTTGAATCGTGCGAAAAGTATCGCTGCGCATTATCCTGTTTATCAGGCGATGAGCAACCAACTTGGCCGACGCCGGCCAGCGAAACGAATCGCTGGATTCCGGGGTATTGCCGCGTAGTATCGGATCGTTGAATTTATCTGGCGAATTCCGCCACCAGCGTTTAAACGCAGATTGAATGACAGCATGAAACCATCATTGGCATGTGCAGCACTTGTACTAGGTTCACTTGGCATATCCTGTAGCCAGACCGCCCACGCCCAGCCGCCAAATGCCGGTTCGCCGCTGGGACAAACCATCGCAGATTTCCAACTGCAGGACGTCGCCGGCACACCGCACTCGCTGGCCGATGCCGACGCCGGGTGCACGGTCGTCGTGTTTATCGGGTGGGAATGCCCGCTCGTGCGTCAGTACGTGCCGCGGCTTAACGCGTTGCAACAGGAATACCGGGAACGCGGCGTCCGCTGGCTGACGATCAATTCCAACCAGCACGATTCGCTTACGGAACTGCAACATTTCGTGCAGCAGTTCGATCTGCAGGTACCTCTGCTCAAGGACCCCGGCAACCGCATCGCCGATCGCTTTGCTGCTTCGCGGACTCCCGAAGCGTTCTTGCTGGATCAGAACTACAAGGTCGTTTATCACGGCCGCATTGACGACCAGTTCACCTACGGTCGCCAGCGACCGGCAGTGGTAACACGTTTTCTGGCGGATGCCATTGATGAACTGCTGGCCGATCAACCGGTCTCGGTGGCGTCAACCGAACCGGAAGGTTGCATCATCGGACGCGTCTTCCAGACGGATGCCGACGACGAACATGCCGTTACTTACAGCAACCAGATCAGCCGCATCCTGCAACGCAACTGTACCAGTTGTCACCGGGCCGGCGAAATCGGACCGTTCGCACTGGACGACTACGACGAAGTCACCGGCTGGGCCGGCATGATTCAGGAAGTCGTTAATGAACGTCGCATGCCGCCGTGGCACGCCAATCCCGAATACGGCACGTTCAGCAACGATTGCCGGCTGAGCGAAGACGAAATCGCCATGATCAACCAGTGGGTCGACGCGGGCGCACCCAAAGGCGACCCCGCCGACTTGCCAAATCCGATCGAATACAGCGCGGGCTGGCAAATCGGCGAACCCGATGTCGTGATTCCGATGAGCAAACGACCGTTTCGCGTGCCTGCCACGGGAACCGTGGAGTATGAGTACTTCGAAGTCGACCCGGGATTCACCGAGGACAAATGGGTGACCGCCGCCGAATGCCGGCCGGGCAATCGCGCCGTGATTCATCACATCATCGTCGGCGTGCGTGGCGAAGGCGACTTTGGCCGCGGCGTCCACGAACTGCAATCGGACTGGATCGCCGCCACCGCACCCGGATCGCCACCGATGCAGTTGCCCGTCGGTTATGCCAAGCTGATCCCTGCCGGTGCCAAGCTGATTTTTCAAATGCACTATACGCCCAACGGTATCGCCACGACCGATATCAGCTCGGTCGGACTCAAGTTCGCTGAACCCGAGGACATCACGCATCGCGTGCTGACCCTGAAAGCGTTTAACGAGAAGTTCCGTATCCCGGCCGGCGCTGAAAATCACCGCGTCAACGCGCGTTTCCGATTCGAGCGCGATGCAGAACTGCTGTCCCTGTTCCCTCACATGCACCTGCGAGGCAAGGCCTTTCGCTATACGGCCATCTACCCTGACGGCCAGGAGGAAATCCTGCTGGATGTTCCAACCTATGACTTCAACTGGCAAAACGCCTACCGGCTGGCTGAGCCAAAGTCGATTCCGGAAGGAACGCGAATCAAGTGCCGTGCCTGGTTCGATAACTCGACCGGCAATCTGGCCAATCCCGATCCCGCCAAAACCGTCCGCTGGGGCGATCAAACGTGGGAAGAAATGATGATCGGCTATTTCAACGTGGCAGTGCCGGTGGATACCGAATAGGGATCACCGCCCGGAGGTCGGTGCCGCATTGTAATGATCGAAGGTCGCATCGGAATTTAGTGTAGCTGAACGAGGCCCTCGCTTAGCCAGCAGGTTGTAATTCCAGTCAGCATGGCGAGCGAAGGGCCTCGCTCGCCTACGAGTTCGGGCGACCGAGAATCCCGGAGGAGGGACGATCCCGGCGCGCCGGGACCGTCGCTCTGAGGCTGTGAATTTTTGAGCATTAACAAAGTTACCCTCCCCTTGGGAGGGTCGGCGCAGCCGGGGAGGGTGCCGATAGGAATAGAGATCCACCATAAAATCGAGGAAACGAACCCTCCCCGCTCGCTCGTTCCTCGCTCCCGACCCTCCCAAGGGGGGCTCTTCGGGGAATTTAGTGGCAAGTTTTCATTTGCTGGAATACCTCAGCCCCTGACCCTCCCCCCGGCATTGGTGTTACACAATTCGATACATCCAATAATCCCGCAGGGATTCGAGCCATTAGCCCCGGGTCGCGAAGCGTACCCGGGGATCCGGTTCCCATAGAAAGGGCGAC
>CAMYKF010000240.1 GCA_947258905.1 uncultured Pirellulaceae bacterium
GATCGAGGAATTCCAGCAGCAATCGGCCGGCATTGCCGAGGGCGGTGGACAAAAGTCCATCGACCGCCAGCACAAGAAAGGCCGCCTGACCGCGCGGGAACGGATCGAACTCGTCACCGACGATGACTGGTGGCTGGAAGTCGGCAAGTGGGCCGCGTTCGGCATGTACGAGGAATGGGGTGGCGCGCCGTCGGCCAGTGTGATCTGCGGTGTGGGTCGGATCAAAGAGCGATTGGTGATGATCATCGCCAATGATGCCACGATCAAGGCCGGTGCGTTCTTTCCCATGACCTGCAAGAAAGTCTTGCGGGCCCAGCGCATCGCCATGCAAAACCACTTGCCGCTGTTGTATCTGGTCGATTCGGCCGGCGTGTTTTTGCCGCTGCAGGACGAGATATTTCCCGATGAAGATGACTTTGGCCGCATCTTCCGTAACAACTCGGTCATTTCGGCGATGGGCATCCCGCAACTGGCCGCCATTATGGGCAACTGTGTGGCGGGCGGCGGTTACCTGCCGGTGCTGTGTGACAAACTCATCATGACCGAAGGCTCGGGGCTGTATCTGGCCGGACCCGCACTGGTCAAAAGCGCTATTGGTCAGGAGTACACTTCCGAGGAACTCGGCGGCGCGGAAATGCACGCCAGTATCAGCGGCACGATCGATTACCGCGAACCCGACGATGAGTCGGCATTGCGACGGGTACGCGACCTGATCGGCATAATGCCTGAAACCACACGCGATTCCAAATTCCGGCGTGACACCTGGACCGAGCCGGCCGGTGACCCCAACGGGATTCTGGAAATCGTACCTACCGATCCGCAGCAGCGCTACGACGTCCGCGACATGATCAACTTGATCGTCGATCCGGATTCATTCAATGAGTACAAGGCGGAATACGGCCAGACAATCACTTGCGGTTACGCCCGCATCGGCGGATTCCACGTCGGCATCGTCGCCAACCAGCGCACCGCCGTGATGACCAAAAAGGAAGGCATGCAATTTGGCGGTGTGATCTATCATGACAGCGCCGACAAGGAAGCACGCTTCATCATGGATTGCAACCAGACGTGGACGCCTGTCATCTTTCTGCAGGATGTGATGGGATTCATGGTCGGTCGCGACAGCGAACAAGACGGAATCATTCGCGCAGGCGCCAAGGTCGTCAATGTGATCTCCAACAGCCGCGTCCCCAAAATCACGGTAATCACCGGTGGCAGTTACGGGGCGGGCAACTACGCCATGTGCGGCAAAGCCTTCGATCCGCGGTTTATCTTCGCCTGGCCCAATGCCCGATACGCCGTGATGGGTGGCAAGCAGGCGGCCTCCACGATTCTTGACATCAACATCGCCGCCATGAAGCGTGCCGGCCACGAACCGGATGCCGAGGAACTGGAACAGCTGCGGCAAAAGGTCACCAACGCCTACGACACCGCCAACGACATTCGCTACGCCGCCGCCCGCGGCTGGGTCGACGGAATTATCCATCCGGCCGATACCCGGGAAACGCTGCTCAGGTCCCTGGAAGTCGTCACGTTGCACGCGTGGGATGAACCGTTTCGCACGGGTGTGCTGCAGGTGTGATCAGGCGCGAGGGAAGAGGGAAGAGGCGCGAGGGCGTTTGGAAACTTCCTAAGTCCCTGCCCCACTTTCGTGGCCACAAACAACGGTCTTGCCGCCGCCGCCGGTTGAGATGCCGAACACCAGATAGTTGACATCTTGGTCGCAGTTGTTGGTCATCGCGTGGACTTCGTGCGGGTCGATGAGGATCGCATCACCGCCGGTCAGTTCGTGAGTCGTGCCGTCAACTTCCATGCCCACGGCGCCGTTAACGATTACGAAAACTTCCTGCATGTCTTCGTGATAATGCGAGCGAAAGGCCTTGCCCACCGGCAACCGCGACCAGTTGACCATCTGTACGTGACCCACGATCAAATCATTTTTCGTGGCCAGTACGCGTTTCAGCACGCCGGGATCCTGCGGGTCCTCGTGCGATGCCGGTGTGAATGGAATGTCGTCGCCGCGGATGATGTCCATGATTGCCCCAGTGCGGTTCTGTTTTCCAGCTGGTAGCCAAAGTCGTGAGACTGTGGAGCAGGTCTGTCAAATCTCTCACGAGATTTGCTACGTTGCCACTTGCCTGCTCATCCGGCCTTCTCCCGGCGCGCCGGGATTCTCCCTCCAGGGGAGAAGGACCTGATTTTATCAGTCGTCCTCGTCCGGTTTGGGATCGTCCTGTTTGTCGTCGTCCTCATCGCCGCCCGGATTCAGCGCGCGACGCATGGGATTGTCGGCACCCCGGCGGCCTCGACGCGGATCGCGAAAACCCGGAGTCAACTCAATCCGGGTCGGGTCGATCCGTCGCGGATAGTAGTTATTGGCCTGATCGGAATCCGCCGTTTCACCACGCGGGTCCAGCGCAATTTGCCGCACGCGTTTGTCGGTGATGAACATCTTGGAGACGAATTCGTTGTTACGCCGCCAGATTTCGGCCGGAATCCGCCGCACTTCCGTCGTACCATCCTCGAATTCCAGTTCCACGATCAGCGGCATCACCAGTCCGCCAACATTCTCGAACGTCACCAGGTAGGCGTTGGGCAAGTTGGCCAGCGTTTCCTTTTGCTCGTCGGTCAGGCCTTCCATAAATTTTTCGTAGGCCTTCTTGTCGTCCTCAGTGACATTCAACTCGTCGTACTGATTGTAAAAATCGTTTAACTCGGGGAATCGTTCGGCGCGTTTGGGCAATTCGCGATTGCGTTCCTGACTGAGCGACGGGCCATCGGCGTCCCGCTTTTCCATCTGCTCGGGTTTTTCGAGGTACGGGTTCTGCGTGTCGAAATCGACCAACGCGACCTCGGCGATTTCGATGTCGACATGGTCGGTGGAATAGAACCAGCCGCGCCAGAACCAGTCCAGATCGACACCCGAAGCGTCTTCCATGGTGCGGAAGAAATCGGCGGGCATGGGTCGCTTGAACCGCCAGCGGTTGGCGTATTCCTTGAATGCGAAATCAAACAACTCACGACCCAGCACCGTTTCACGCAGAATGTTCAATGCCGTGGCCGGCTTGGCGTAAGCGTTGGAGCCCAGATTAAGAACCGAATCACTGTTCGTCATGATCGGCACCTGGTTGGCCCCGGTCATGTAGGGCACGATGTTGTCCGGCTTGCCGCGACGTGACGGATATTTCTCCTCCCATTCCTGTTCGGCCAGAAACTGCATAAACGTCGTCAGGCCTTCGTCCATCCAGGTCCACTGGCGTTCGTCACTGTTGACGATCATGGGGAACCAGTTGTGGCCGACTTCGTGAATCACGACCGAGATCAATCCGTACTTGGTGCGGGCGGAGTAGGTGCCGTCCTCCTCCGGACGCGGGCCGTTGAAACAGATCATCGGGTATTCCATACCGCCAACCGGACCGTTAACGGAAATCGCCACCGGGTACGGGTAGTCGAATGTAAATTTCGAAAAGACTTCCAGCGTATGTGCGACGGCGTGCGTCGAGTACTTGCTCCACAACGGTTCGCCTTCATTGGGATAGAAGCTCATGGCCATTACGGTTTTTTCCGACAGCGGCACACCCATGGCATCCCAGATGAACTTGCGGGACGAGGCAAAGGCAAAGTCACGCACTCCCTCGGCCTTGAAGATCCAGGTCTTGGTGCCTTCCGGCTCGGAGCTTTCGTTGGCTTTCGCCTCTTCTGGTGTGATGATGAATTCCGGTGTCTCGGCTTCGCGAGCCTGTTCCAGGCGGTCCAGCTGTTCCGTCGTCAGCACTTCGTCGGCGTTTTGCAGCACGCCGGTTGCCGCCACGACATGATCAGCCGGCACCGTAATGCGGACTTCGTAATCGCCGAACTCCAATGTGAATTCGCCGCGGCCCAGAAACTGTTTGTGCTGCCAGCCGGTGGCATCCGTGTAGGCACAGGCGCGGGGAAACCACTGGGCCATTTCATAAATATAGTTGCCGTCCTTTTCGAAGAATTCGTAGCCGGTGCGGCCGCGGACCAGTTTGGAGTTGTTAATCGCGTAGTTCCAGTCGACATCGAACGTATACGACTCGTTCTGATGAAGCTCTTCGGGCAAGTCGATTCGCATCATCGTTTTCACGATCGTAAACGACAGGTCCTCGCCGGATTCAGCGTCGGCGACGCTGGCGATCTTGATCCCGCCATCGAAATCGTCGCGGGCCAGCATGCCCCGAATCTGGTCCAGCGACGAACGGTCCATGTTGCCGGCCGTTTGCGTGATCCGGGCGTCGGAGTGTGGCTCGCGAATGTTCGGATCCAGCTGCAACCACACGTAACGCAGCGGATCGGGCGACGCGTTGGTATACGTGATTCGCTCGGAACCGGTCAGCGTTTGCGACTCATCATCGATTTCCACATCGATCACATAGTTGACTTGTTGCTGCCAGTAACGATGGCCGGGCGAACCCGATGCGGTGCGGTAGTCATTGGGAGTGGGCAGGATTTCTTCCAATTGCCGGAATTTGTCCTGCTGGTCAAATTTCCGCGTGGCCTCCTGACCAGACAAAGGACCGCAAGCCGCAAACAACAATGCAACAGCCAGCGTACAG
>CAMYKF010000241.1 GCA_947258905.1 uncultured Pirellulaceae bacterium
ACCCTCGTGCACGTTGCGTGGCGGGGCAAGGATTCCGCCTTCATCGGTTTGGGCGAGCAACAGAAATAGGTGATTTAACATGGTGTAACCAGTTTTCTAGTTGGCTTCGGTGTGTTGAACCAGCTTGGGGTCAAGTGGCGATTCCTGGGTCGAGTCGCTTCCCGACAATTTGATGGAGCGGCGCACCCAGTAAGGTGCGATGCCGACGATCAGGGCCACAATCGTGACCACTGCGGCCAGTCGCATCAGGGCCACAGCGCTCATCGTGTACTTGCCTGTGGTGGGATCGAAGTAGTAACAGCCGGCAAAGTAGGCGACCTTGTCCAGCAGGCTGCCGATCCTGCCTTCGCCCGCCTCCATCAACGCCGGCTGCAATACCTTGTCGAGACTGCCATCCAGTCCGTCCAAATAGCGTGCGATGCGGCCATCGGACGTGCAAAAGATAAACGCTGCCGGATGCGAATATTGCCGCTGGTCGGGAAGGTACTTGTATTTAAATCCGCAGGCATCAGCCAATTCCTTAATCGTGGCCTTGTCGCTCCGCAGGAAGTGCCAGCCGTTGGCTGAGTCCAGTTTGCCATAAGCCGCCACGTAACGTTTTTTGGCTTCAGCCAGTTGAGAGACTTGCTCGGTAGGATCCAGACTGACGGAAACGATTTGAAAATCCTGGCCGGGCACCAGGTCAATGTTTTGCAGGGCAGCTGCCAGATTCTGCAATTGCACGACACACAACTGGGGACAATCCGAATAGTTGAACGACAACAGGACCGGCTTGCCATCACGGAATAACTGGCCCAGCTGGACGTGATTGTTTTTGTCGTTGTCGAATTCCAGATGCAATGGAAGGTCTTCGCCCAGTCGCTGATCGACACCGATTCCCTTGGCGATATCCGGTTCCTCGGTCCGCCACTGGGCATGCAGAGGCGCAGCCAGACCGGCGACCAGCAGACCAGCTGCCAGCCAGGCGCGAATCAGATTGCGGCGCTGTTTGCACATGGGTCTAGTGATCATCCTGTTCTGCGTGGTCATCGTGGTCTTCACCTGAATCATTCGCTGTTGCTCCGAAGCGGGCAACAACCGCGGGAATGGCGCTGTCCACACTGGTGATACCGCGTTCCTCATCGCCGTCGAGTACTGCTCGCTGTTGTTGCAGCATTTCGTCTTGCCGCGAATTGGTGACTTCGAGAATTCGCTGGCGGACCAGCCCCCGGTTCCAGTGGTAGTAAATTCCTTCCACGAACCAGATGGTGATAAACGTCAGGATGGCGCTGATAACGCCCACCAGCAAAACAACCGGCACATTGATGTCGTCATAACTTGGACGCTCCGACGCGTGGCCGTGACCGCCCGCGTGTTGGTCGGACGTGTCGTGTGAAGTGGATGTTTCGGTGGATGTTGCAGCATTCATTATTGTTTTAACCGAAATCTACGGGTTGTCGTAATTGAGGGCTTCGTGCAGCCGCGGGTCCTTGAGCGGCACCAGTGAACGATTTCCAGCGACGAGGCAAAAGCTGGCCACGAATATGGCCGCCATGCCGACAAAGGCCAGGATTTCCACGAGACCGAATTTGACGCCGGTAAATTCAAATGTCGGATACACGCGGGCTTCCAGTTGTGGCATGACCAGCCAGAAATGGTCCACCCAGTGAAGAATTAACAGGTAAATCGAGGCGCCCAGCAGGAAGGTTTTATTGCGTCGCACGGTGCGGGCCATGATGGCCAGGAACGGAATAAACAGGTGACCGAACAACAGCAACATGGAGACGGGTAGCCAGCCACTTTCAGATCGGAACTTGAACCAGAACGTTTCTTCCGGAATGTTGGCGTACCAGATCAACATGAACTGGCCAAACGCGATGTAGCCCCAGAAGAAGATGAAAGCGAACATCAGCTTGGCCAGATCGTGATAATGTTCGACGGTAATTTCGTCGGTAACCCGGCCGCTCCGCTGCAACAGCAGACAAATCAGCGTAATCATCGCCAAACTGCTGAGCACCGAGCCGGCAAAGAAGTAAACGGGGAACATCGTACTGAACCACATGGGGGCCAGGGACATCTCCCAGTCAAACGAGGCGAACACCAGTGCGGCCACGAACAGCAGCATCATCGGTGCGGAAAACGCCTGGGATCTCAACGTCAGTTGCTTGTCGCCCGTTTCGTCCTGCTTGGTCGACCAGCGAAACAGCGAGAACGCAATGACAATCCACACGAGGAAATACAAGACCGAACGCAGTCCGAACCAGAAGTTGTTCAGGAACGTGGCTTTGATGTCATAGATTCGCGGATCGTTCATGGCCCAGCCGATGTCTTGCGTACCGCTGACAATCTGCGTCTCGTCCACACTGGTATTCCAGGTGTACAGCCCGTCGTAACCAAACAGCACGACCGGAATCAGGATGGGCAGGAACAGGATGAACATGGGAAAGATACAACAGGCCACGATCTCGGCCACGCGACGCACCGTCACACTCCATCCGGCTTTGGTCAGATGCTGGACCATCACAAAAAACAGACAGCCCAGAATGATGGATGCGAAGAAGCAGAAGTTCGTCAGGTAGGCATGCGAAAACCGGGCAAATCCGTTTTCATTGGTGGCCATGGCCACAAAGTACGCTCCAACGAGTCCGGCGATCCCCACGATTCCGGCGATCGGCAGCACCCTCGTGACACTCTCGCTGCCCAGCGTCGTAATGGGCGAAGTGATTTCGGCTTTTCGGATATGCATGGGTGTTTGGTTTATATAAACGATTAATTGCAGTTGTTTTGTTAGTTGGCGGCCGCTTCGTCAGCGGACTGACCTTCACCGGATTCGTCCTCGGCAACCGGTTCCGGCTCCACAGCGTTCTTGCGGGTTTCGTGCAGTGTTTTCAGGTACAGCACGATGGCCCAGCGATCCCGGGGTGCAATGCGGCTGGCATACGGGCCCATGGTGGATCGGCCATTGGTAATGGTGTCGTACAAACGGCCCACTGGCTGCTTGACGACTTCGGGGTCATACAGCGATTTGGCGGTGGTCCAGTTGGCATTGGCGTTGGCAGCCAGAGCGACTGCACGCTGGTTGACCGTGCCATCGCCTTCACCGGCATAGCCGTGACATACGGTTCAGTACACGTTGAACAGGCGTTGTCCGTCATGTACGGCTTGTTCGTTGACTTCGAATATCCCCGGTCGATGGGGAAACTCGGTCACCCAGTTGGGTTCGGGGACCGCAGGCGGTTCACCGCCCTCCTCCTGAGTCGCCGAGATCAGTACGGCGGGCGTTGCGTGCGAAGACATCGATGGATCATCCGGCTTGTAACCGCGGAAGAATTCGCTGTCACCGCTCATACTGTCGCGGGGAACGGTATCGGGGATGGGATCCAGTGCCGCGCGGATATGCGGGAACAACCAGCCGCCGTCATCGGTCGCGACCGGACCTACCTGCTGGGCTCCAAACCGGTTTTGGAAATCCATGTCCGGGATGGCGTGCAAACGGGTTTGCCGCGATGTCATGCCACGCCCCCGGAACACCAGAACCGGCGGCACCATGAGCAGCACCAGCAACAGCAGCGTCGCAGTTTTCAAAAACGGTGGCAAAGCGTGATCGGTCAGATCCTCGTACACGTCCTCAACGGCCGAGGCGCCCCATTCGGAGAGCCGGCTGCGAGCCTGTTCCAGATCAAAGCCATCTTCCTCAGCGCTGAATGCGAGGAAGAACTTGTCGTTGGTGACGCGCTTGAAGCGGGGAATGCGTTGCAGGGGATTGGCAAAGCGTGGCAGACCGTTCAGCGCCAGCATGCCGAGGAAAGCGGCAAAGGCACTGGACAGCACGATCACTTCAAACGTAACCGGGATGTTGGCTGGCAGGCTGAAGAACGGCTTGCCGCTGATCTTGAACTGGTAACCGCTCCAGATCGGAATCAATTGCTCGGTGGCATTGGTATACCACTGCATACCGAGACCAATGGCGCAACCGGTCAGTCCCACGGCCAGCACGATAAAGGGCAGGATGGTGCGGGGCACACCCATGGCTTTTTCAATGCCGTGGACCGGAAACGGAGTGAAGGCATCCATTTTTTTGATGCCAGCGTCCCGGGCATGTTCGCAAGCGTGCAGCAGCGTTTTGGGGTCCTCAAATTGCCCGAGGACGCCTGACAACCGTTGCTCTTGCGATGAATTGGATTCGTTACTCATGTGATTCTTGTTTGAAAGTAAGATTCAAATCCGCTTGTCATATGTCGTTTCAGTTATGTCAGTTGTCGGCGTAGCCGCCGGCTTCAGCCATATGTTTCTGGAATGTGATGGTGCCCTTGACCTCGGAAATGGCGATCACCGGCAGGAAACGGCAAAACAGCAGGTACAGGAACATGAACAGTCCGAAACTGCCGACAAACATGCCAATGTCGACCCACGTCGGCCGGAAGTAATCCCAGCTGGAAGGCAGGAATCCGCGATTCAGCGTCATTACAATCACGAAACGCTCGAACCACATGCCGATTTTCACGCAGATCACAATAATTACGCTCCACAACTTCGAGGTGCGAATTATCTTGGACCAAAACAGCTGCGGGATGAACTCGTTGCAGGTGA
>CAMYKF010000242.1 GCA_947258905.1 uncultured Pirellulaceae bacterium
AGCGGCGGCTGGAAGCCACCGCTACTCGTCCAATCAGGAAGCCTTTTTCCCGTCCGGCCTACCGCATTTCGCCAGTCTTTCCGGCCAAATCCCAGTGGTTGGCAAACTCCGCGTATGTCGCCATGCAGCAATTGCGTGATCAAGGCGGCCGATCTGCTGCAACGCTTCGCCCAGCTGGAAATGTGCGGAGGCAAACGTTTGTTGCGCCAAAACGCAGTCCAGCAAAAGCTCGCAGGCTTCCCCAAACCGCTTACGTTGCATCATGAATGGAGCCAAGCCATACAGGGCGGGGACATCATCCGCGTTCTTTGCCTGCGCCCGCTGCCAGACAAATTCGGCATTGCTCCAGTTGCATAAAGGTCTGGCCCATCAACACATCGATGCCGGGCGTATCCGTATTCGTTGGTTCGGCATCGAAGAAGTGATCAAGCGCAGGCTGCCAGTTTCCAGCAGCCAACTCCATTTTGCCCGGGTATTTGCGGGCCAAAGGGAAATCAGTCCCTCGCTGGACAAACACCAGGGCGGCGGCGACGGCATAAACCAAGCAATCCTGCTCCGGCTGCCAACAGGCAGATGCTGCCAGGTTCGGGTACTCCAGTCGCGCCGGCACCGATGCCAACTCCGGTTTTTTGTTCGTAGGCACCGCCCAGAAAACTCCAGGTCGTGCCGTCAAAGCTCGCCCCAAACCATCCATAATTGTACAGCGGCGCAAAGCCCGGAGTCGCTGCATCATAGCGAAACGAAAACAAGGCGTTCGTCTTGGATTTCATTTCAGCTCCACCCGCCGTGTAAAAGGAATAGGGAGCGTCGGCATTGATCATCTCACCTTCGAGATGCTGCACCATCTGGAAAAAGACAGGATCGATGACGCCGGCTTCGATCCGCAACCCCGTGAGACCTGCTCCGTCGAATGAAAGTTGGCCGCCATTGGCGTTCAATGTGAAATCGCTGATGTCATCACCATTGATGTCAATACTGGTAAAACCCGGAATGGTCTCTGCCTTGCCGAATTGCACGATGTCAGCTGTTGCACAACTGGTCAGGCCAATGCTGGCGAAGGTTGTGATCATCCCGACCATGGCGAAAGACAAGCGGGTTCTTCCGTTCGCAAGATGTGGGTTAATATGTGATTTCACCGAAAACTCCTGAATGAACTGGTCGCAGGTGGCGTAGCGACGCCGGAAAGAGCGCTTGAGTGCCATCGGAATGCCTGGCGTCTGAAAATTACCAATAGTGACCGGAATTCGTTTAACATGGCGATTGCGACCAAACGCCATTGAAAAATGTGGAATTACCGGAACAGTATGGAACGCGTTTTCGATTCCCAGCACAATATCTGGACATTCTGGACATTCCACATTGCTGTGCTGGACGGATCAATTGAGCGATTCGCCCGCCTGTCATTTGTCCGGATACAGACGATGCTGGCGTATCTCCTGCTCGGCAGTCAGCATGAGAAAGACGGCGATAATCGTTAGCGGGTAAAACCTGTAAACCAGGCCAAGGATGGCGGCAACAAGAGAAACGGTCTGACCCAATCGTGCTGCCAATTCCGTAGCCCGCGATCCGTTCAGCCTCATGGCAAGAATCGCTCGCAGAACACGGCCTCCATCCATGGGAAAGATGGGCAGCAAATTCAGCGCGAACAGCGCTGTCTGAATCCAGAATAAAGTCAGCAGCAGATCGCCTGGAAAGGCGTCAGGCTCGGTAGCGAATTCGCGGCCCGTTGCCCAAATGAGCAGGCCACACAGCGCAGCTAACACGCCATTGGCCAGTGGTCCTGCGAGTGCCACCAGCACTTCGTCTCGTGGCGAGTCCGGCGCTCGCGCGAGTCTCGCCAATCCACAAATCGGCGTGAGCATAATATCGAGGATGGGAATCCCCAGTCGTCGAGCCACCAGCGCGTGTCCCATCTCGTGCCACAGAACGCTGGCCAGAATCACCAGCAACAGCACCACCCACAATCCGGTAACACCCAGCGAGTCGCCCTGGGTCACGGAAAGCAGGATGACCAGAAGTGGCAAAAGAAAGAAGGACCAGTGCAGCAGGATGTCGATGCCAAAGGCTTTGCCCAGCGTCAGGTTCGGTCCGAGTTTCATGCGACCATTCTAGCCATGCGATGGGCGATCGTCACAATAGCCCGAAGCGCAAGCATGGGATCAAAAGCCCTCAACCTTCGCATGCACTTCGGGCTAATATGATCGCAACTCAGGTGCCCGGCCAAAAACCGACCACGCGTTCGACCATCCAGAACACAGCGATCCCGCCAATCGCATACGCGGGAACGCTGATCGCCCACGAGGGGAACTCTGTTCGGAGTTGGGAAAAGACCCCACGCGCAACTAAAAACACCGCCAGCATTGCGGCGACGAACAGCAATTGTCCCGCTTCGACGCCCAGATTGAATGTCAGCAAAGCTACAGGAATCGACGTTTGCGGCAAGCCAACTTCGGCAAGTGCACCGGCGAACCCCAATCCGTGCAGAAGACCGAACGTAAAGGCCACGACCCATGGCCAGCGCGCCGTCAATCCCGGTTTGCCCTGTTGGCCGCGAATGATCTCTGCCGCCACAAACACGATGCTGAGCGCAATGATTGCCTCCACCGGTGGTCCGGGAACATTGACATATCCCAGCGTCGCAAGGACGAGTGTGATACTGTGGGCGATGGTGAAGGCGGTAATGGTTTTGACCAGTTTCCACCAGTCGTTGACGATCAGGAGAAGCGCGAAGACAAACAGCAAGTGGTCGATCCCAAACAGAATGTGCTCGACGCCCAGGACAAAGTAAGTCCAGGCGACCTGTCCCGGGCCGGGATTCGCCTCGACAACATAGTTCGGTTGATCCGGTGTAAATCGATGCGTGATCTCCGAGCCATCGAGTCGCTGCAGGCGTACCAGGACATCCGTGTACGTGCTGTCCAGTCCCTCAATCGTGATTGTGGACCCGGTCAATCCGCCGTCGCGTCGTATTCGCATTTGTTGCACATGTGCTGCACCGACGAATGTGCTGACGGGTACACCGCTGATTTCCACGTCGTCGGCGAATCGCACGTTGAGGCTCAGGCGTTCCGTGTCACCACGCGCGGGTACTTTCCACAGCACGTCAAACTCGCCGGGTTGCGTCTCGCTAATTTCCAGGTAGCCCGGCCGCATTTCGTGGGCGCACGTCTGGTTTGCCGGCAGGATGGTGAAAACAAGCAATACCAGTTTCCATCCAATGATGCCTTTGCGAGCTGAGCTGCAGTGGCTGTCCTCGGGCCCCGCAGCTTGACCGAGGCTGCAGCTTCCAGCCGCAGTGGCCAGTGCAGATTGCTGCAGCAAGATGCCGCAGCCACGAGTTTGCCGAGCCGACGCCAGTGCGTTCCGCTCAGTTCTTGCGCAGCTAATACTCATGGTGTGTTGTCCGACTGCTCGTCATTTTCTGACGAACTCCCCTGGTCCCCGTTTGAAAAAGGGGAAAGTTCGCTATGGCCTGATTCGCTCGGCCATTCGACGATGACTTCATACTCCGCCAGCAATCGATCCTGAGTTTCCTGTTTGACTTGCAGGCGTTTCCAGTTGCGCCATTCCCGCTCGACGACGGATCTGATTTGTTCAAGGTCAGGAACGCGGTCTTCCGTTCTGGATTCGATCCGTACCAGGTGCAGTCCCAGTCCCGAGGCAAGCGGACCTTGCCATTGGCCAGGTTCAAGCTGATCTAGTTTTACTGAGAAGCCCATTCCAAATTGGGCATCCACGTTTTGCCGAGGTACCAGTTCGAATGTCGATTGCAGCAGGCTCGGGTCACCAACTGGACCGTCACCGGCGAGTAGTATTTCAAGTTGTTCCCGCATATATGTTTCCGGGTCTTCGTGCTTTTCGGGGTTAAACCAGATCTGCTCAAACGTGTAGACGGCGGGTAATCGGAAAGAGTCCGGATGCTCAGTTAGATACTGGTTCAAATCGGCATCTGTCGGTCGCAGCAACGCCGTCATTTCGTCGGTCATGAATTCGAGCTTTTGCCTCAAACGTCGACGCACTACGGTATCGTTGTGGTTGATACCGAGAGCCATCGCCTGGCGATAGTAGATTTCCTCGAGTACGAAGTCATCGATCAATCCCTGCAATTCTTTTCGGGTCGGTGGACGCTGCCATGTTTTGGCGAAGATATTGGCCAACTGCGTGATGCGTCCCTCGCTAACGGTGACTTGCTGGCTCGACTCGTCGGCGGGTTCCTGATTAACGATGGCGTAAAGCACAAAAAGTGCGATTCCGATAAGCAGGAAATGAAACAAGGGTTCTTTGAGAAAGCTGCGCATAATTCAAGAGTTGAAGGTCGAAAGTCAAGAGTCGAAAGTCAAGAGTGGAAATCAAGAGTCGAAAGTCAAAGGTCCAAAGCCGCGGGCGATTTGCTCGACAGGCTGGCGGCGACGCGTTGCAGCCGCTGAGAAGCGTCGTTGGCAACTTGTCCCAATGCCTCGTCACCACCCAGGTCACCGCTTTGCATCATAACTGCCGGGTTCATGAACCGCACAACGCATTCGTCGCAACCCTCGGCCGCTTCCACGGTGACGTTGCAGGGCA
>CAMYKF010000243.1 GCA_947258905.1 uncultured Pirellulaceae bacterium
TGGCCCGGCCCCGCGAAGGGCGCGAACAAACCATCGCCGACCACGAAGGCATCGTGATCGAAATGGTAGTTGACCGCAGCGGCAGCATGCAGGCCATGGACTTCGAGATCGAAGGTGAACCTGTCGATCGGCTGACGGCTGTCAAGAACGTTGCCGGCAAGTTCGTGACCGGTGGCGATGGACTGGAAGGACGATTCAGTGACCTCGTGGGGCTGATTACGTTCGCAGGTTACGCCGACGGAGAGACGCCGCCGACGCTGGATCATTCATTCCTGGTTTCACATCTGAACAAAACACAAATCGTACGCAACCGTCACGAAGACGGAACGGCCATTGGAGATGCCATCTCGCTGGCCGCGGAACAACTGACCGCGCTGGATGAGCGTCAGCAGGAAAAAGTCAAAAGCAAGGTCATTATCTTGCTGACGGATGGCGAGAGCAACGCCGGTGAACTGGATCCGATTCAGGCCGCCGAGTTGGCGCAGACGCTGGGCATCAAGGTTTACACGATCGGGGTCGGAACGAAGGGGCAAGCGCCGGTACCCGTCATGGACTCATTCACGGGTCGACAAACGATCCAGTGGATGCCGGTCAACATCGACGAAGAAACCTTGCAGAAGATCGCTGCGACAACCGGCGGCAAATATTTCCGTGCTACCGACACGGATTCGCTGGAGAAAATCTATGCCGAGATTGACGAGTTGGAAAAGACCAAAGTCGAAGCCCATCACCTGGTGGACTATCGCGAACTGGCCGTCCAGCCACACACGGCCGGCGGCATCGCCTTGCCTCCGCTGTTGCTAATCGCGTTTTTCCTGCTGGCCGCCCGCCTCGTGCTCCAGCAAACGTGGCTCAGGCAACTCACATAGCCGAAGTGGCAACACTTCGGGCAACCGACCAACGATCAACAACCCGAAAAAGACACATGGACATGCAAGTTGGAAATCCAAACAGCCTTTGGCTCATGGCAATCGTGCTGGCTGGTCTGTTGCTCACCGGTTTTGCCGCGATGAGACGTCATCAGGCCGCGAGCAAATTTGCCTCGGCCAGACTCCGCACACAGCTCCTCCCGGCTGGCAGCAAAACACGCCACTGGTTTTCGGCCCTGCTGGTCATGGCCAGTCTGGCGTGTTTGGCTGTCGCCGCGATGGATATCCGCTGGGGGCGGACGTGGCGTGAAGTTCCCCAAAAGGGAATCGAAGTCATGTTTGTGCTGGATGTTTCACGCAGCATGCTGGCCGAGGACGCGGCGCCGAACCGCCTGAGTCGGGCCAAACAGCAAATCATCGACATGGTGGATGAAATGGCGGGCGACCGAGTGGGTCTCCTGGTATTTGCGGGCGACACGCGACAAGTCGTGCCGCTGACCAGCCACTATGACGACTTCAAACACCGGCTGGAAGCAGCCGGACCACATTCCGTCCGTCGTGGCGGCTCTCGATTGGGCGACGCAATCGAAGCCGCGGCGGACGGTTTCCTGAACAAGACCAACGATCACAAGGCGATCGTTGTTTTCACTGACGGCGAGGACCAGGAAAGCCAGCCGCTGGAAATCGCCCGGCGTCTGCATCAAGAGCAAGGCATTCGCATCTTCACCGTCGGTCTGGGCGACATGGATCAGGGAGCTCGCATTCCGGAAGCCTCCGGTCGCCGCAGTGAATTCGTGCAGTACGAAGGCCAGCAAGTCTGGTCACGCATGAACGGACAAATCCTCAGTGACGTCGCTACCGCGACCGATGGTGCCTGGATTCCTGCCGGCACCAAACAGGTCAATATGGCCGACGTTTATCACGGCTATGTGGCCAACGTCCAGCAGCAGGAATTTGAAACGGCCCGCATCAACGCCTGGATTCCCCGGTTTCAGTGGTTCGCCGTCCCCGCGCTGGCGCTGTTGCTGCTGGAAGTATTCGTTTCCACGCGAAAGTTCCGGGTGCGAAAAAACTCGCCCAATGCGGGCTTTGGCCTCAAATCCGACGCTCTCCGCCAACCAGCCCAACCACCTGTCGCCGCCTGACTCAAGAGCACTCCGAGCATGATCAACACAACGAACATTCACAAATTAGTTGCAGGCTTCGTCCTCGCAGCAAGTCTGCTGGCAACGGGTTCGCTGCACGCCGAAACGCCGACCGAGAGCGAGAGCATTGCTTCCGCGCAACGAATCAACGCGGCGAACCAGCGGCTGCGAGATGGACAAGTCGAAGAGGCGATCGCCGATTACAGCCAGATCGTGGCCGGCGCCGACCACGCCGATGAACTGAATTACAACGTGGCTGTCGCGCAGTATCGCAGCGGCAACATCGACGCGGCCGCGGGCCTGTTTCGCGACGCCGCCACCGCGGGCGACACTGCCCTTGCCGCCCGCGGTCATTACAACCTCGGTAACTGTCTGTACACCACGGCCTTGCAACAAGCCGAACAGGACAAGACAGCCGCCATCGAGACTCTGACCCAGGCCATTTCGCATTATCGTGGTTCGCTGCGCAGCAATCCCGATCTGGCGGACGCCCGCGCCAATGTTGAACTGGCCAGCGAGTTGATCCGCCAATTGCAGGAACAACTGGAGCAGGAACAGCAACAACAAGAACAGCAGCAACAACAAGAACAACAACAACAGGATCAATCACAACAGCAGGACAATCCGCAATCGTCCGATTCAGAGAATTCGCAATCGCAGGATGCTCAATCCGAACAGTCCGATCCACAGGACTCGGAAAAGTCATCGCGGGATTCGGATGAGCAATCGCAATCCGAACCGGGTGACGAGCAGCAATCCGGCGAGTCACAGCAAGACAATCAGACGCAGGACTCGGGAAGTGACTCAGGTCAGCAAAAACAGGATGCTGTCGACCGCCAACAGGAATCCGAAGAAGCGTCTGACTCCACCGACCGGAATTCCGACTCTCAGGAACCACAAGACGACATAGCCTCCGAATCAGGCTCCGAGCAACCGGAATCCGATTCGGAATCTCCCTCGCAGACTCAGCAAAACCTGCCGTCGCAGGACATGCAACAAGGTCGGCCTGACACGCCATCCGCAACCGAGGCAGTTGAAGAATCAGAAGGCCAGCAGGATGCCACGGCGGTGCCAGCCGGCCAGCTGACGGCATCGGATCTGCAGACCGACGAGGAACTCCGAGGCGCTGTCGCCATCATGGATCCGAATGCCGGGAATCGCCCGATGACGCAGGAAGAAGCCATGAAGCTGCTGCAAGCGGTCCGCGATCGCGACATGCTGCGTCGTCTGCAAAAGGAACGTCGCGAACGAGCCCGTCACGTACCGGTCGATCGCGATTGGTAATTCACAACAAGCAAAAGGAACCGTTAAGAAAAAAACGTCTGAAGGAAAGCCCGCCATGAAACGTCGCCCAAGCAATCTCATCATCATGCCATTGTTAGCCCTCTTCTTGTGCGGCATGGCTTCAAGTATTAACGCCAGCGATGTACGTGTCGGATTGTCGACTCGCGAGGCATATGTCGGTATGCCCGTCGTGCTGCAGATTGAGATCAGCAACGCCCGGGACTACACGCAGCCCGAGTTGCCGGAAATCAACGGCTGCGACACCAGATCGGCCGGTGCGCCATCGCAAAGTTCGCAAATCAGCATCATCAACGGACGCCGTAGTGAAAGCCGCAGCATCACACTGAGTTACCTGATCACGGCTCGTCGTGCGGGCGTTTTCGAGATCCCGTCAATCACGGTCGAAGTCGACGGACGGCAGCGCCATACGCGTCCGTTGCAATTCGCGGCCACCAAAAGCGAGACCGGCGATTTGCTGTTTGTGGAGATCGAGGGCGATACGGACCGCGTGTTCGTCGGCCAGCCGCTTGCGTTGACACTGAAGATCTGGATCAAGCCCTTCCGGGATCGCCAGCGCAACATCATGCTGACCGAAGCCGACATGTGGCAAATGATCTCCCGGCAAACTTCATGGGGCAGCTTCGCCGATCGCCTGGCAGAACTCGCCGAAAATCGCCAACGACCCGGCGGCCGCGAAGTACTCCGCGACGACGGCCAGGGCAATCAGCGCGGTTATTATCTGTACGAAATTGACGCCACCGTTTATCCGCGGCGGCCAGGAAAAATTGACGGCGATGACGTGCAAATCGTCGTCAACTACCCGACGGAACTGGGCCGATCGCGTGATCGATTCGAGTCGTTGTTTGCCGACAGTCCTTTTGGACGCGACCCCTTCGGCGGCAACTCGCCGATCTCGCAAATGATGAAAGACGACTTCTTTGCCTCGCCGTTTCGAAACCGACTGGCGGTTTCCTCATCGCGGCCGATCGTCGGGCAGGCCACCGTCGATGAAACCGAGGTCCTGCCAGTTCCCGCGACGGGCCGCCCTGATGATTACCGCGGCGCTGTCGGCCAGTACCGGATCGTCACAGAAGCGAAACCGACCGCCGTTAACGCCGGTGATCCCATCACTCTGAACATTGGCATTGTCGGTACCGGACCGATGGAACTGGTGCAGGCCCCGCCACTGGCCAGCCTGCCGCAGTTGACCAGCGACTTCAAAGTCG
>CAMYKF010000244.1:0-6381 GCA_947258905.1 uncultured Pirellulaceae bacterium
GGGTCCATGGTCTCCAGCCGTTGACGCAATTCGTCGTCACCGGCGATCGATTCGCGTCGCACCTTTTGCAGGAAAAGGTTGTAGCGGTTGTCGCGGCTCGTGCAGCCTTCCCAGCTGACAACAACAAACTGGTCGCCCACGAAATGCTCGCGAAAATACCGCAGCTGTTTGGTTTCTTCAAAAGACGCGGGTAGCCAGTCGGCGACGTCATTCTTGATACCCACAATTGCTTCGCGCGCACCGCGTAACATAAACGGCAGCAGGAAGAACACGCAGCACAAGATGAGCATCGCGCGATTGCCGAAAAACGGCAGACGTTTTGCAAAGAAAGATCGTCGGCTCATCGATGCCCTGATACGGTGTTCCGTTTGGAGTTGCTATCAGAGTACCGCTGGTAGCAATGCCAGTCCATGCCTAAATCGTGCTGTAGCAAGCAATTGAGGAGAGGAAGATCGACAGGAATTGGCCAGTTGCCACAACTTACGGCGTACTTCTGTTCCCTTGTATCGACCACATTCATACAGCTTGCACGAGCATTGAAATTGAATCGGCACGGTTTGCCCAAACGGCACGTCCTGGACCTGAAAGCCAGCCCAGTCGCGCCAGTCAGTCGGACAGCTCGAGTGTGCGGGGCAGCCTTCCAGCCTGGTAGCATCAAGCCGTCCACGTGCGACATCCACGTGTGGCAGTTATCCGCGTGTGACAGTTAGTAACTAGCCGAACGCCCCCGTGTTGAGGCAGTAGATCCAGGAAGCCACTCCCACGACCATGGCAACGATCATGATGATGGAAATGGCAATCGTTCCCTGGCCGCGCATCAAACCATAAATGGGACAATACAACCCGGCGCTCAGCACACATCCAATGCCCTGGCTCGACTGAGTGCGAAATGCCACGATCGTGATCCACACGGCGGCCCCCAGATAGATCATCGACGAAGCAATCGCGCTGATCATTCCCGTGTTGACGGCCTCGGTTAATGACTCCATCACCAGCACGACGGCGAGACCCAACAACACCAGTGCGGCAAAAATGGCAAAGCCGGCCATGGCGATAATGTACGAGTCGGCGCCATCCCCGAAGTCCTGATCGTCGGCACCAATCGGATTGTCCTCGATCTCGCGTTCCGCCTTGGCCAGCGCTTTCTCCGCGTCGGTCATGCCGCTGCTTTCCAGCTGTTCGGCAAGTTCGTCGTCAGTGTACGTTTCCAGATACTGCCCCGTGGCCACGTTGTATCCGCACTCAATACAGATCACGGCCGCAGGATCCATCTCCGCTCCGCAGGCCGCACAAATCGGTCCTTTAGGCGTAGCCTTGACGCCGGCATCATCCAGCAGGTCAAGCAGCTTCTTGTTGACCGGGCCGCCACCGCCCGCCGTGGCAGCACCCACCGCAGCGGTCGTGGGAACCTTGATCACTCCCTGGCACCGCGGGCATTTGACTTGCTTTCCCGCCAATCCAGGCTTGGCTGAGAAACTGAATCCACATTTGCACTTGGTCGGTATCGCCATCTTGTCAGTCTTAAGGAAGAAGAAAATACAAAAACTCGGTAGTTGGACGAACGAGCCTGCAAGCGGGGAAAGGCAGGCCGGCAACCGGGCTTTAACCGGGCATTCACTGCGCATACCCGATGCCAATGCGGGATTTCACGCAATAACTCTATTTTGCAATGGGGGAGGTCTTTGACAAGGATCAAAACGTATCCGGGCACTTCCTGACGTCGGCCCGGCTGACGATTGTGCGGCCCCACCGCCAAACCGCTGGCGGTTCTCCGGTATCGCCAGCCATGTCAAAATGGCAGCAACTCGAGCGACCGGCGACGGGATCGCCGCGGCTGGCAGCAGCCCTGAACGGTTTGGCCCTGCCCCGCAGGGAATCCAGGTGCGAATCAGGCGCTAAATCCCAGCCTTTGCCGGCGAATTTAACCTTTCACGCCCGTGCACTGCCGATTGGCGCGCCAATTTGAAAACCAAGGTCAATTTGCAGCCACTTGGTGACCGCCTCGTCGTTCAGCGGGATGAATCGGAAGAGACGACAGCCGGCGGGATCGTGTTGCCGGACTCGGCCAAGGACAAACCTGCCCGCGGAATCGTGCTGAGCGTCGGCGACGGTCGCATGCTGAAGGACGGCAGCCGGGCCGAGATGCAAGTCAAGGAAGGCGACCGCATTCTTTTTACTTCCTACGGTCCGGAAGAACTCAAGGTCGGCGATCAGGAACTGTTGCTGATGCGTGAGGAAGACGTCCTCGCTGTGATCGAGTAACAGGAACGACCAGGTTCGCCGCGGCTATCGCGCTGCCGGCGACAAATCAACAAACACACACAATAAAAAACCGGAGTAATACAGATGGCTAAGATGATTGCTTTCGAGCAAGAGGCCCGTGAATCAATTCGCCGTGGCGTCAGCAAACTGACCCGTGCAGTCAAGGTAACGCTGGGCCCCAAAGGCCGTAATGTGATCCTGCAGAAAAGTTTCGGCTCGCCCACCGTCACCAAGGACGGCGTGACCGTTGCCAAGGAAATCGAACTGGAAGACACCTACGAGAACATGGGTGCTCAAATGGTTCGCGAAGTGGCCAGCAAGACGAGCGATGTGGCTGGTGACGGCACTACCACAGCAACGGTGCTGGCTGAGGCCATCTTCAATGAAGGCCTGCGTGCCGTGACGGCCGGTGTGAACCCGATCCAGATGAAAACTGGTATCGAACGGGCAGTCGCCGACATCAACGCTTTGCTCGACAAGGCCTCGATCAAGGTCAAGACCGCTGAAGAAATGGCCAATGTCGCTTCCATCGCTGCCAACAACGATCGCGAAATTGGTGAATTGCTGGCCGGAGCCATGGAAAAGGTGGGCAAGGACGGCGTGATCACCGTCGACGAAGGCAAGAGTCTGGAAACGGAAGTTGAATGGGTCGAAGGGATGCAATTCGATCGCGGATATCTTTCGCCCTACTTCGTCACCGATCCCGGCCGCATGGAATGTGTGCTGGAAGATCCCTACATTCTGGTCTTTGAAAAGAAGCTCTCCAACATCAAGGATCTGGTACCGGTGCTGGAGCAAGTTGTGCAGCAAAGCAAGCCGATGCTGATCATCGCCGAAGACGTCGACGGCGAAGCACTGGCGACGCTGGTGATCAACCGTTTGCGTGGCATCATCACCTGCTGTGCCGTGAAAGCCCCTGGTTACGGCGATCGGCGCAAGGCCATGATGGAAGACATCGCCTGCTTGACCGGCGGCACCGCCATCTTCGAAGCACTCGGCAAGAAACTCGAATCGCTGACGATCGCCGAACTCGGTCGCGCCAAGAAGGTAATTATCGACAAGGACAACACGACGATTATCGAAGGTGCCGGCAAGAGTTCGGACATCAAGGCCCGGATCGACCAAATCCGCCGCGAAATCGAAAACACGACCAGCGACTACGACAAGGAAAAGCTGGAAGAGCGTCTGGCCAAACTGGCTGGCGGCGTGGCCAAGGTGAACGTCGGTGCTGCGACCGAAAGCGAAATGAAGGAAAAGAAAGCTCGTGTCGAAGACGCCCTGCACGCCACGCGAGCCGCCGTTGAGGAAGGCATCCTCGCTGGTGGAGGCGTCGCCCTCTTGCGAGCCGCCTCACTGGCCGATCACGGCGACGTCTCGGAAGATGAGCAGGTCGGTTACAACATCGTCGTACGTGCTGCCCGGTCTCCGCTGACCATGATCGCGGACAACGCCGGACAGGACGGCGGTATCGTGTGCGAACGCGTCGTCGAATCCAAAGGCAATCATGGCTACAACGCCCTGACCGACACCTACGAGGATCTGGTCAAGGTCGGCGTGATTGACCCGACCAAGGTGACCAAGACGGCGTTGTCCAATGCCGCCAGCGTGGCCACATTGCTCCTGACCAGCGACGCCCTGATCGCCGACATCCCCAAGGACAAAGGCAAAGGCCACGGCGGTCACGACGACATGTACTAGAGCAGGCGCGAGGATCGAGCCGCGAGGTTGTCGATCCGCAGGCGTGCGAGGCCCTTCGCACGCCAACCGCTGCTGCAAAATTCAAGAAGCCCGCTGAATCACCGATTCAGCGGGCCTTTTTTTGCTTCATTCAACTCGCCAGACTCGCGCCCGCAAACCCGGCCGAGAGTCCCGTTTAATAGCGGAAGATCCAGTCAAATGTGAAGCGGTTTTCGATGATGTCGCGACGATCGGTCAGCGGGACTTCCCAGGCAAGGCCGATCTCCGAGTGACAATTCGGCTTGAACTTCGCGCCCAGTGCTCCGGTAACGATGTCGTTACCCGTGACGTCGCTGGAACCAAGATTAATAACATCCAGACCTTCGACGTTTCCCAGTCCGCCGCCGCCGGAATCGAGCCAGTGATACCAGTTGAGCTCGGTCAGCAAGTAAACGCGGCGGGAAACCTGAAAGTCCAGGTGGTTCGACCAGTAAAGACTTTCGCTGTTTGCCGCGGAATCCACCGGCAGTCGCCAGCCTGCGGCGGTCAACCAGTGAGAACGGCTGCCCAGTCGCTGTCCGCCCGACATAAACAAGTTGAATACGCCGTCGCCATTGCCTTGCAACGAGTTGGTGCTGCCCCAGGGTGCGATGTAGGTGATACCGGTGCTCAACATGCGGCCCTGACAGGCGTCTCGCAGCAAATTGAATTTCAGGCCGAGATTGATGTCCGCCCAACCATCTCTGACCAGCGGATTGGTCGAATCGATATAGCCGTCCTTGGTAGCAATCAGGGAAACGTTGTCAGCCAGTTTGGCACGGACTTGCAACGCATACAGACGCACGTATCCGCCAGCCGCGGCATTGGGCACTTCGTGATTGATAAAGATAAAGCGGGCTTCCGTCAGGTTGCGCGGATCCTCGAAAAACACCGGATTGGTCATCGGGCTGATAAAATCATCCAGGCAGTGATCGCTGCGCTTGAGCAGGCTGCCAAAAAAGTTGTTACCGATGCCGCAACCGTCACAGCCACCGCAGCCACCGCAGCCACCACATCCACCACTTGCACCGCAGCCGGCACCACAACCCGTGCCGTATCCGCACCCGTCACAGCTGCCAAACGCTCCAACATTGCTATCGCAACCCGATCCGCAAGCTGCACATCCAGATTGAAACCCGGAATCACAGCCTGCTGCATACGCGGGCTGTTCAGCGGTCGCCGGAGGCGTTTGCTGATCGTCGTAATACGGAGGGCGAATGGTTGGCGAGATCACCGGCTGGCGAGCCGCCGCATTCGTGGCCCGGATGTTTCCATAATCGGAAACAACCTGCTGGGCCGAGGCTGACCAGCAGCCAATCAAGCCGGCAATCAAGCCGAGCACGAAACTGAATTTGTGGATGGCGTTCATCTGTGGGTCCCTTTTGGCAGTCATATGGCACGATTCGCCTGATCGGTAATTCGCAACGATCATGTTCTTCGAAACAGCCGGAACATGTCCGATCTTCGGCGAGTCCGTAACAGCTAATTCGGCTGTCGCCGCCGTCACTGCCAATGAAAGCCAATCCTGCCGAAGTGTTGCCCTATTGCGATCTTTCGGATGCATCGCTCCCACCGGCACGATCGGAAAAGACGCCGGGCATTAGATCGCTCCCACCGGCACGATCGGAAAAGACGCCCGGTGAGCTAGCATGACAAAAGGACCCTCGCCTCAGGCGAAGGTCCTGTATTAATTCCCAGGATGGTTCGATAAATCTTACCAGGGCGAGTAAAACGTCCTGTAAACCGGAACGACCGGTCGCAAGGTAACAGTGGCGACAGGTGCGGAACGGAAATGAGTGTGGCAAGTCGGCACTACGGTGGAGTAGGCAACGGTCTGAGAGTACACGCGGGCAGGAGAGTACACGGTCGTAACAGGTGCCACCGGCACCAGGCTGGTGCGCAAGCCAAATAAACCGTGACGCACGGGCACGACGGGAACCGCCGGCGCCGGTGCGTAATAAGTGGTGACATACTGACCATGGGCTTGCTGAACATCTCCAGCAAAAAATACCATGGATGCGACAGCAAGGATGGCGACGTACTTGAACATTTTTGGAATCCTTTGTTTCCGGGTTCAACATCGGGGACAAAACGACTTCCGCATGCCAGGCAACCGAAACGATTGTGCAGCGGTACAAAAAATTAAACGGCGGCGCGTCTGCTTTTTCAATCAATTACGTGTCCGAATTACCAACTATTTTCCCGGCACCCGTCTTGTCACCCAAATCGTTCTTGCCCAGTCTGCCAGTCCTGCCCGGGCCCGCGCTGAAACGCTGTCACGGCGTCGACCAAAACGCTGTCACGGTGCCAAACAACGATGTGTGGGATGACGCGGTCGTTCTGTACGACGAGCACTGACTTGGCAAAGCAATCAAATATAATCGACCGTCGTTCCCTGAAATT
>CAMYKF010000244.1:6396-10917 GCA_947258905.1 uncultured Pirellulaceae bacterium
CTATGAAAAACGATGTTTCCTCCTGCCTGCTTCTGTTCACTGCCCTCTTGCTGGTCGGATGCGGTGGCAGGCCACCAGGTCCGGCAAGTCACCTGAATCCAGTGACGGAAATATCGACAGAGGCGGCGACGATTGCCGATGCTCCGGCGCTCGAATTTGATTCCGGCGACTGGCCCCAATGGCGTGGCCCAACTGGTGATGGAATGGCACTTGAGCAATCCGTGCCGATTCGCTGGGGTGAGAACGAGAACATCGCGTGGCAAGTCGATCTTCCCGGGCGTGGTCATTCGTCGCCGATTCTCGCAGGCGATCTGGTTGTGGTGGCGACGGCGACCCAGGCGAACCAGCGACAAATGGTACTGGCCTTCGACCGGCAATCGGGAGCCAAGCGCTGGGAAGCGGTCGTGCACACGGGAGGTTTCCCCGAGCCGCGGGAAACTCATCCAACCAGTTCCGAGGCCAACAGCACCGTGGCCTTTGACGGCGAGCGCTTCTTTACCACTTTCTTGAACTCAAAAAAAATAGTCGTCACCGCCCTCGATCGGTCTGGTGGCCAATTATGGCAGACCGAAGCGGGGGATTTCAGTTCCAAGTTTGGCTACGCCCCGTCGCCGGTCCTGTACAAGTCGGCTGTCATTGTGGCGGCCGACAATTGGGGCGGCGGTTTTTTGGCGGCGCTGGATCGCAATACAGGTAAAATTCGCTGGCGCAAAAAACGACCTGCCATCGCCACCTATTCTTCGCCATTGGTCGCCGGGATCGCCGGTCGCGATCAGTTGGTCATTTCCGGATGCGAGCGGATCGCCAGTTTCGACCCGGCGTCGGGCGAAAATTTGTGGTCGGCCCGGGCATCGGAAGAAGCCACCTGTGGCACGCCGGTCACCGACGGCGAACACGTGTTTGCCAGCGGCGGATTTCCCGGGCAACAGACCGTTTGTGTCCGCGGCAACGGATCGGCCGCCATCGTCTGGAAAAACAACGTCAAGGTTTACGAACCATCGATGCTGGTGACCGGCGGTTACCTGTACGCCATCACTCAGGAGGGGATCGGCTATTGCTGGTCGGCGACCAGCGGAAGCGAACAATGGAAGACCCGCATGGACGGCCAGTTCAGGGCCTCACCGGTCCTCTGGGGCGAGAATATTTACTTGCCCAGTCAGTCGGGCGAGACAATCGTGTTTCGGGCGACGCCGCGCGGCTACCAGGAGATCGCCCGCAACCAGTTGGGTGACGATATCCATGCCAGCCCGGCCATCGCAGGAGGAGACATCGTTTTGCGGATCGGGATCGGTACCGGCGCCGACCGGAAAGAGCGGCTGGTTTGTATTCGCCACCCCTGACCGGCTAGCGATTGCCCACTTATACGTTGAAGAGTTCGTGCAAGGCCAACAGGTTAATCCTCTGCCATTCGTCCTTGTGGATATCCAATGACAGCTTTTCGCGATAGTTGCGGAACCAGTCGCGACGTTTGGCCTGATCGGAAAGGACCTGGCTGCCCGCCAGTTCATTGACTGGTTGGTCATTCGGCAGCATCGGCTGCGCGGAATCAAAATCGCCTGAGCTCATCTGAAATGCCCCGCCATTCGACAACTGTTCAATGGCCAGATCCTTGCGGAGGTCACCACCCGGCGTTTCGGGCGGCATCACCGATCGGCTACCGGCCCCTGTCAGCGTCTGAAGCGGCCGGATTTCCAGTCCGGAAACACGAATCAGGCTGTCGTTACCGAATTGTCCGTCAAACACAAAATTCATTTGACCATCGGTCACTTGCGTGGTCAGCGTGTTAATCATGTTGGCATGTGGTTGGAAGACGTGACTGACGCCCTCGATGGCCACGCGGACCGAGTCGAAATGCAGGACAAAACCAATGTGCACATCGACTTCGTAATTGCCATTGTCCAGATCCACTGCAAATTCCGTTTTCACAGCCCGGAATCCGTCACCGGTCAGATCGTTGCCGCGCGTATTCATGGCAGTGCGGAAATTGCGTTTGCTGGTCCAACCGTAGCCGGTTGCCGGATCATAGTTGTCGTCATAGACGCCGATGAAGTCAGCGGCGACGGGCGACCCGACCGGGCCGAAATCGAAGGCCATACTGGGCGGCGGTACGTTGTTCTGGCTGATGTAGTACTCGCCATCGCCGGCGTTTGAGTAGACGACCAGTGTGTAGTCACCAGTTTGCGTGGCCGTATGGCTGACGATCTCACTGCCATTGGCCACGATGTTGCCCTGCGGGTCCAGCAAATCGATACGCAATTCACTACCACCAGGCTGGTCCAGTCCGTTATCGATCAAATGAGGGCCGTCACCGGGAAGGAGGCCGGCAAAATCGAGCTGCTGGCCAGCCACGGCGGACACGGTGTACCTGTCAATGTCCACTGTGAAATCGGTGTACATCAGGTTGTCCATCGGCGTGATGTGGAAATCGAATCCGGATGCGATGACGTAGGCGATGTCCTGTTGTACCCGGTTGATCGAGATCGTCTGGTATTCGCCAAACGGTATGCCGCCGCTCATGACTTCTTCCAGCAGCACATTATTGGAGTTGTAGGCCCGCAGCCAGCCAATATCGAGGTTGTCGTCCGAACCTACATCAATGGAAACAAAACTCTGCAACTGGTCAAAATCAACACGCAGTTCGTCTTCAAACTCCCGCCAGCCATCAGAGGCTCCAAAGTCAGGAGCGAAGACCATTTCACCCGTTGGAGCATCAAAGACTCCGTTCGTAGCTGCCGCCCACACGCTGCCACCCGTCACATCGTTCGACAGAGTGATTCCGTCAAACACGTTGTCCAGAATATTGCCGTTGTTGAAGCTGTCCGGATCGGCGCTGATCGAGCGGAACTTGAACACCGAGCCCAGCACACCGTCCAGACCCGTAATGTCCTGTGGTACCAGTTCGTTGTCCTCGATATCAAACTCGGCACCGCGCGTCACCACCAGACTGTAATCATCGGTCGATCCCGATACACGCACGTAGAATGTGTCCGTTGCACCGCTATTGGTGTATTGGGAAATCGCATTCGCCGTCGAGACGCCCGAGTTTCCGGTCTGCAGCAGATTGCCGGCCGAGTCATAGAGTTCGACCACCAGATCTTCCGCACCCACGATCATGGTGCTGGAAATCGAAGCGGTTTCGTTGGCATCCAGTGTAAACGAATACCAGTCCTCACTGGGGGCGGCTACGAATACCTGAATCTCGTCGTAGGCAATGCCATCCGAGTAGATTTGGTAATCATCGTACTGCTGGAATTTGATTTGGAAGTTGGAACCGAGCGTAATCCCCTTGTCTGCGGCAATGGCAGCCAGATCGTACAGTTCGTATTCATACACACCCCATTCAGTATCGATGTCATCGAGGATGGGCCACCAGGTGATGCCGTCCTCGCTGATCGAAACCCCATCAGCATTCAAACTGCCTGTGTAGGAACCCGTGGGCGGCAGGTAGTGGGAATCGTCGGTCCATTCGGCATACCAGAACGACAGCATGGGGTTGGAGACACCCGCCAGGTCAACAGCCAGAATCGCTTCGTTCAGGTTGTAGGTGTTCGAGGAATTGACGTGCATCACCATAGCGTAGTCGCCGGCGGCAGTACCCGGTCCACCCCAGATATCAATGGCACCATTGGGATGCGTGGAATTGGAATAGATCCATTGCGGGCCCAGCGAACCCGATTCAAAGTCATCACCGCCATGGACAATCGATCCGGCACCCAGTTCGCCGACGATGGCCAGTCGGTCAGCCTGGCCGGAACCCGGCAGCACGACGGCCGAACTGTCGATGTCTTGCGCCGTGGCAAGTGTATCGTTGCTGGCGCCGCCAGCCGTTTCGTGTTCAAAGTCGGCATTCAAGTAGATTTCGAGACTGTAATCGCCGACCGTCCCGGAGACGCCCGAGGTGGCAATCGTGTACGTGCCCGCCGTTGTCGCGGTGATGGACTGAAGCGTTACGACGCTGCCAGTGGCGCTGGCGCTGCCCACTACGTTACCGGCTGCATCACGGACTTCGATCTGTGGAATCAGATTGCCTGCCGAAGTAACCCGCAAGCTAATCGTCTGACCGGCATCCAGATCGATGGTCGTCTCGTCAAAGTCGTCCGGGAACAGCACCGAACTGCTTTCCTGATCCGCATAGATCAGACTGCCCAGCGATTCCACGCGGGTCGGAGACAGGTACAGTTGGGAACCATAAACTCCCACGGCATCCCACGCTTCCTCGGTCGACAAATGTTGCTGGGAGTTCAGGCCGAACAGGTCGATCGCTGATTGAATGGAACCCGCGCGGGCTTCGGCATACCCTGATGCCGGTGTCAGGTAGACCGCCAGATTGCGGTAGGCAATCGCCCCTGCGTCGGCAATGCCCACTCCGGTCACGTTGTATGAATCTCCGTTGTCGTTGACGCCCGAACCGCCATCGCTGAGCAAATAGTACCACTTGTTCTGCACACCCGAGTTCGTGTGCACGCCGCCACCGTCGCTCTCGGAGCAGTGATAGTAGCCGGATGTCACGTGACCGGGGTC
>CAMYKF010000245.1 GCA_947258905.1 uncultured Pirellulaceae bacterium
ATGTACCGGGGCTACCCGGTTGAGGCGCTGGCCAAGCACTCGAGCTTCATGGAGGTTTGTTACCTGCTGCTCATCTTCTACTTCAAATCAAAGGGAGGCTATCAGGCTGAAGTGCTGGTGGGGCACGATGCGGAAGACGAGAAGTTCACCGGCGGAGTGCCTGGGCCGATGGAGGGATGACGGCCCGGTCATCAGCCTGGCTTTCCCTGAGCTACGCTCAGCGAGTCAAAACCAGACTTTCCGATTCGCGCTGCACGGCAACGTTGCCGGGCAATGTGGTAATGCCGGCGTCACATCTCGCACCGCACAGCTGCTGCGCCAGCCAGTTCCATTTATCAGCTGTCATGTCCTGCGTGGGAAAGCCTGCTTGTTGCCAGGCCTTGCGCAGAGCGGCTTTCAACAACACCGGATGGCTGGATTGCGCAGCTTCCCGATCAATGGAAACCCTGCCGCTGGAAATCCGAAACGCCTGATCGACAATCGGCAATGCCAGCTCATCAATAAACGCGGCCTGCTCGCCAGCCAGCCTGGCCAGCCGCCGAATCGACTGGTCGACTTTCTCCCCGAACTGTTGCCGCAACATCGGCAAAACGGTGTGACGCAGCTTGTTACGCGAGAAACGCGGATCGACATTGGTTAAGTCCTCCCGATATTCCTGCCCGATTTCGCTGAGGTACTGCAGAACCTCCGCGTGGGTCATTTGCAGCAACGGCCGATAGACCGTCAGATGGGCGCTCAGCTGGCGAGAGCGGGGAATGCCAGCAAGGCCTTCGGGTCCGGTACCGCGCAAAATCCGAAACAGTACGGTCTCCACCTGGTCGTCGGCGGTATGGCCGGTCAACAGAAACCGCGCGCCACATTCAGCCGCGACTTGTTCCAGTACTGTGTAGCGGTCCGCTCGCAGCAGCGATTCAGGCCCCTGGCCTTGATGCGACGAGCCCGTGACGGGACCCTCCAACCGGCGACCCGCGAATTTCAACCCGAGCGATTTAGCCAGGTCGGCAACCCACTGGGCATCTTCCCGGCCAGCCGCGGCACGCACGCCATGGTCGACATGTGCCACGATCAGTTCACCACTGGCTCCTGCGAGCTGATGGATCTCATGCATGCTCCGCAACATGGCCACGCTGTCCGCACCTCCGGAGACGGCGGCCACAACCGAAAACCGACCCCACTGTTCAATTGGCCAGGATTGGGCAACTCGGGAAATAAACTCACTCGAATATTCGGTCATTGGCATCTGGTTTCGTGGCAAATGGTACGGACACCAGGCCGCTCAGTAGGCAACGGGCAGGGCGTCTGTTACATTGTCAATGTCGGCAGAAATGCCGGCAATTAGTCTTTAACCAACCCCACCTTTCCGCTTGTCGGAAAGGCCCACAACGAATCGGTCATCGACGGGCGTGGGCATGGTTGAACAAGACCTCGTTGTTGCCAGAATACAGACAACAGCAAAGCCAAAACAGATCACGGCATTTCATGCATTTCCTATATCTTATTCTTCGAATTATTCGCATGATCGCCGGCAATCGTGTTGCGACTCAGGTGACTCCACAACGAAATCGTGTCGTTTGGTCGCCGCTTGACTCACGAAACCGCGGTTTAATCAATTCCCTTCCCGCTCTGGTGGGCTGGCTTGCACGACCTGATGGCAGTGCAATTCCGGCTCGCGTCCCTGGACATCAGTCCCGGGCGGCGAAGCAATTCAATAACCACGAGGAACCTTGTGCGCCGGGTGTGTTCCGGCGGTAAGTTCCTGTTCTGATCTGATCTGGTTGCTGTAACTGTGAAGACCGTTGCTGGTCCTCCTCTGACAGGCGAGTCGTCGCGTCAGCCAGTCACTGCTGTCCCATGCAGGCACCTCCGTCGCGATACCGCTTCGCAACATGCGGTCATAAACGATGGACACAGTATCACTCTTGATCGGTCTGGGAATCGGGGTCGCGGTCGCGCTGGCCCTGGCCGTCCTCTACCAGATGGTTCTGACCAACAATGCAAAGGCCAAGGCCGATTTGATTGTCAAGGACGCGGAGCGCGAGGCTGAATCTAAAATCAAGGAATCCGAGCTGGCCATCAAGGAGCGGCAACTGGCCGCCAAGGAAAAGGCCGAAGTCGAATTCAACCAGACTCGCAATGAGCTACGGGATTTTGAGCGCAAGCTGGACAAGCGGCAAAACAAGCTCGACCAGACGGCCCTGGACCTGAAAAAACAGGAAGGCTTTGTCGAGAACACGCAAAACCGGCTAACCGCCAAGCTGGAAAGCGCCAATCTTCGCGAAAAGGAACTCGCAGACATTCTCGAGCGTCAGCGCAAACAGTTGCAGCAAATCACTGGCTTGAGCCGCGAAGAAGCCGAAAAACGACTGCTCAAGATCACCGAAGACAATCTGGCCAAGGAAGTCGGCACTCGCTTGATCAAGCACGAGAAGATGCTGGAGGAAAGGTGCGAGGAAAAATCGCGTGAGATTCTGCTGATGGCCATGCAGCGATTTGCCGCGTTCTATACTTCCGAATCCACCACCAGCACCGTCGACATCCCCAACGACGAGATGAAAGGCCGCATCATCGGCCGTGAAGGCCGCAACATTCGGGCCTTTGAAAAGGAAACCGGCATCGATGTGATCATTGACGACACGCCCGGCGTCGTCATTGTCAGCGGGTTTGATCCGGTGCGTCGCGAAATCGGCCGCCAGTCACTGGACAAGCTGATCACCGACGGCCGCATCCACCCGTCGCGGATCGAGGAAATTGTGGGGGAAACCCGTAAGGAAATGGACAAGTTCATTCACAAAAAGGGCGTCGAAGCGGCTCAGGAAGTTGACGTGCACAACGTACATGACCGCCTGATCCAATACCTCGGACGATTGCACTTTCGCACCAGTTACAGCCAAAATGTGCTGAGCCACAGCAAGGAAGTCGCCTTTTTGTCCGGCATGATCGCGGAAATGATCGGGATGGACCCGGATATTGCCCGCCGTTGTGGCTTGCTGCATGATATCGGCAAGGCCGCGGACCACGATCGGGAGGGCGGACATCCACAAATCGGGGCTGAAATCCTCAAACAGTTCAATGAATCCAAAGATGTAATACACGCGGCGTTGGGACATCACGACCAGATCGTGATCGAACACCCGTACACAGTGATTGTGGCGACGGCCGACGCCTGCAGCGCCTCGCGGCCCGGCGCCCGTCGTGAATCGCTGGAACGATACATCAAACGAATGGAAGAACTGGAAACCATCGCCCGTGAATTCAAGGGCGTGAAGCAGGCATTTGCCATTCAGGCCGGACGCGAACTGCGTGTCATGGTCGGCGCCAAGGAAACCGATGACGCGACGGCTGCCAATATCTGCCGCAAGATTGCCGATGAATTTCAACAGAGATTGACATTCCCCGGCGAAATCAAGGTAACCGTGATCCGTGAATCCCGTTTCATGGAAATCGCCAAGTAATCACATCGCGAACCAGATGAAAGCAGACACCCGTGCGAATACTCTTTATCGGTGATATTGTCGGCAAACCCGGCGTCGAGATCGTACAGCAGGTTGTCCCTGCGTTGCGACGCGAGGAATCCATCGACCTGGTGATTGCCAATGGCGAAAACGCAGAAGCCGGCTCGGGCATCACTCCAGCGATCTATCGCAAGTTAAAGGAAGCGGAAGTCGACTGCATCACGCTGGGCGATCACGTCTATCGCAAACGCGACATCATCCAGATCCTCGAATCGAAGCCCGATATCCTGCGACCCGCCAACTATCCGCCCGAAGCCCCCGGTCGCGGTTACACGATTGTCAAAACGGAAACCGGTGTCCCGGTGGCCGTGATCAATCTGATTGGCCGGGTGTTTATGAATCCGGTGGACTGTCCCTATCATGCCGCTGATCACGTGCTGGAAGAGATCGCCGAGGATATCACGATCCGCTTTGTCGATTTTCATGCTGAAGCAACCAGCGACAAACAGCTTATGGGACGGTATCTGGACGGTCGCGTCTCGGCAGTGATCGGGACCCACACTCATGTGGCGACAGCGGACGAGCAAATTCGCCCCGGCGGCACTGCCTTTCAATGCGACGTCGGCATGACCGGCCCGCATGACAGCATCCTTGGTCGCCTGACTGAAAGTGTGCTGGAAACGACCTATTCGTTCCGCCCCCGAAACTTTCACGTGGCCAAAAACGATGTGCGGCTCTCGGGCGTGATCATTGATATCGATTTGCGAACCGGCAAGGCACAATCAATTCGCAGAATCAGCATCGACGAGCGACGCGCAGAAGAACTGCAGGAAAGCCTGTAAGCGCAGACAATCCGCGAACGCCAATCAGATCGGCGACCGTGAGGAAAGGGGACAACAATCGTGACCCTCCCCGGCATCTCGTGAACGAGATGGCGGCCCCCCCTGCCAGGGCATTCGTGTCTACACAATTCGATACATCCAATAATCCCGCAGGGATTCGAGCCATTAGCCCCGGGTCGCGAAGCGTACCCGGGGATCCGGTTCCCATAGAAAGG
>CAMYKF010000246.1 GCA_947258905.1 uncultured Pirellulaceae bacterium
CAGCAGCGGATCAGTGAGTGCTTCGAGTGTCACGACGCCCAGGGTTCGGCCCTGGTCATCGATGACCCGGGCCATTTGTTCGCCGCTGGTCTGCAGCTGCATGATCGCTTCGCCGTGATTTTGCTGATGGGAGATCTCCACCAGGGGATTGATATAGTCGTCCAGGCTGGCCGAGCTGGCGTCGACAATCATTTCGATCGTACTCAGATAGCCAGCCAACTCGGCGGGACCGGCGTCGGCCACGACAATCTGGGTCAAGCGCATACGCTGCGCCGTTTGCAGGGCCTCAAAACGAGTGGCATCGCGGGGCACGGTCGTCAGACGGGCCAACGGCGTCATCCAGTCGGAGACGGGGCGTGTGGCTACCAGGAAGAAGCTCTGGGATAACTGCAACTGGGTGGGATGCAGGATTCCGGCATCGTGACCTTCCAGCAACACATCTCCCAGTTCCTGGCGAGCCAGTGCCAGACGAACCCTGGCCGGTGATTGGCCACAAAGCCGTTCGAGCAACCGGCCCAGCAGCCACAACAGCGCCGAGATCGGCGCGAAGACGATGGCAAAAAACAGGAATACGGGACTGGTAGCTCGCAACAGCGAATTGGGTGCCTGAAAAAACAGGTACTTGGGCATCAATTCGCCATATATAAAGATAACCGGAGAAAAACAGACGGACGCCAGCATTTCGGTCGCCATGCCTGTGCCCAACAGGCTTTTGGTCAACAATACAATGGCCAGCGACGTGATGTAGTTAGCCGAATTGTTGCCGACCAGTGCCGTGGCAACAAACAACGTCGGATGATTGGTCAGATACAAAAGTCGTTTGGCAATGGCATCGCCCTGCATGGCATCCATCAACAACTTGACGCGGCTGACGCGATAAAACCCGGTTTCGCTGCCGCTGAACAACGCACTGAGGCTAATGCCCACCAACAGCAAGATGACGGCCTGCAGAATCATGCGGGCGCCTCCCCGGTACCGGTGTCCGGTTCGTAATGCAGTTCGACCAGCATCGTGCCGCCTGGCGAGATCTCCCTGACCTCAAATTTAAAAGGACCGCACTGACAACGGTCTCCGGGTCGGGCCAGCCGCTGCAGGGACTCCTGAATCACGCCGGCCACCGTGACACTGCGGGTCTCGGGTACCTGTTCACCAAAGCGCCGTGCCAGCCGCCTCAAGCTCGTCATTCCCGACACGGCCCAGCGATGTGGCGCAATGCGCTGGATAGGATTCAGGTCCAGCAAGCGTTTGGTGCGGCTGGGTTCGTTGACAAACACCGCTTCCAGGATGTCCTTGATGGTCAGAATCCCGATCGTCTCGCCAAACTCGTTAACTGCCGCTGTGACTTCACATCCCTCACGCGACATCTGCTCGAGGGCGTCGGCCACGGTGGCTTTCCAGGGCAGGTAGATCACCGGCCGGGCCTGCGTATCAATCGAGTCGTGGTTCAGTTGTGTGACGCTGTCCAGGCGAAAAGCATTTTCAATTTCGTCGGAGCCCGGTTCGCTCACCAGTAAATAACCGCTGGGCGTCAGCGAACCGCCGAGTTGATCAAGCGAGACCGGCGGCTGAAACACCTGAAACTGGGTGCGAGGCCGCATCCATTCATCAATGCGGATGTCCGACAACCGCACAATGTTGCGCAGTACAGCGGTCTCCTGTTCGATGATGCCCTGGTCCTGACTGCTGATCTGGATCGCCCGTTCCAGGTCGCCCAGTTCCATATACGGCTCGGGCTGGAAACCCGGCCACACCAGACGGCGGGAAAGCAATGTCGCGCCGCGCAGCAAAGGCATCACGGGATCAGCGGCACGGACCGACAGCGACAAGGGAATGCTGACCATTCGCGTAACCGTCATGGGACGAATCACGGCCAGACTTTTGGGCAACATTTCGCTGCAGAAGATGATTGTGATCAGCGAACCAAAGGCAAAAGCCAGCGGCAGCACCTGGCCGGCTTGCGGCGAGTTCTGCATGCGCAGCGCCACCGCCGAGGACAAGGCGAAATAGATGACGTTGACCACCAGATTCCAGAACAGCACCGCCGACAGCAAACGGTCCGGCTGGCGCAACAGCTGCGCCGCCACGCGCTGCGCCGTCGTGCCCGATTCAAGGCGTCGCCGGTCGCCGACCCGCAATAAGAACAAAGCGGCTTCGCTGCCCGAAAAAAAGGCCGACAAGCCGATCAACACGACCATGGCCAGCAACCACGGCCATAATTCCAGAAGACTATTCATCCTCGATTGACTTGACGCGCCCCATGGAAATATTGAACTCACCCAGCGCCGGCATGATCATGGCCGTCGTTGTAAATCCATAGGTAAACGCCATCACCAGCAAAACGGACAGATAACGTCCCAGCAACAAGCTGGTAATGGAAAAAAACATGGCCAGCGGCAGCAGGCCCGAGGCCAGGGCCAGGGCCGGGGAGGGATTGCGGGCCCCCAGCGCTACATACAAGCCCACGCCACCGCCCACGATACAGGCCAGAAACGGCGTGATCTGTGCTTCTACATTCCCGGTGAACGAAACCATCATGACCATGGCCGTGACCACGCCCAAAAACAGAAAGAATACCGTACCCAGACTGACACCGATCGCCTGACGGCTGTTGGCATAGATCATGCCGCAGTGCAGGCCCAGCATGGCCACAAACACCACCAGTACCAGCCAGCCCAGCATCAGATAGACGAAATACTCCAGCGACAAGGCACCGCTGATCCAGAGAAAGCCGCACAGGACGATGGGCCACAGCACGGCATCCAGCGTGACGTACAGTACGCCGCCCAGTTTGCCAAACAGAAACTCGCGCGGCGATAGATCGGTCACCAGCAGCAAGTCCAGTGAACGGCCGTCACGCTCGTTGGTCATTGCGGTGACGCCCAGCGCGTTGATCATGACCAGACTGAGCAACATGAACGGGCCCAGCGACCAGGCCGCTGGCGGAATCGCCACGGCGGCTTCCGAGCCACGGCTGAGAACCGTTCCCGATTGCACCATCGCGAACAGGGCATAGCCCACGAATCCTGCCAGCAACCAGTAGGCGACGCGAATGAAGACGATTTTTTTTCCGTAGGCCCATGTACAGGCCTCACGCCACAGAACCGGGTTGTCCCACACGCGCCGGCTCTTCTGATTAGCAGCCCGCACACGCGCGTCGACGTGAGCCTGACGTTGCGATTCCTCCCGCTCGGCGACAGCCTGTCCGGCAACGCCGGTTTCGCTTTCACGGTTGTCCGAGAAGATGGAAGCTTCGGCGGCTTGTTCCGCCTGGCCGACCCGCACATCGCGACTGGGGTTCCAGATACGCACCCGCGCAATGGCCAGCGCGTTAAGTGCGACCGTCAGGACAGACATCGCAATTAAAAAAGGAACCACCGACGTGGGCCACATACTGACAACCGACGGTCGGCTGGCGGCGATGATCGCGCGCAGCGGATTCATGGCCCCGGCGATCTCGATTCCCGCGAACCCGGCAATCGACCCTTGCCATAACCCGATCACTTCGGCGGCACCAATCCAGAACACCATCGACAAAGCCACCAGAGCCAGAGTCTGAAAGGTCTTCTCCCGCCACAATGCCAGCGTCGAACCCAGACTGCCGGCGGCCAGTGCCGTAACCACCGTAACTGCGAATGTCCAGCCAACCTGGGCAAACGAGGTTCCTCCGAAGAGCACAATCAACATGAAAATCGGCAGCGCCGTAACCAGCATGACGCCGATGGTCAACAGACTTGCAAACAACTTGCCCAGCACCAGTTCACTGTTGCTCAGTCGCGTCATCAACAACAGGATCAGGGTTTGCCGGTCCTTTTCCACTGCGACGCCGCTGGCCGTCTGCACAGCCGACATGAACATGATCAGAACCAGTTGCAATGGCGCGAGAATCTGAAACAGGATCGCCCCGAAACGCGCCATATCGCCAAGGTTGCGAATGATCTGGGTGCCGGCCAGAATCATCCACGCCGTGCACATGAGCAGCAACAGCGAGATGGCGTACACCGACCGCAACATATACAGGCGCCGGCGACGTGGTGCCACGACGGCTTCGCGAGTAAAGACGGGGCCAACTAGCACAGGCGGATTCCAGCAGACAGGGATCAGAGGGGATAATTCCCGGACTTTTAAGATAATGACCGGGGCAGGGTGATCTTACAAGGCAGGGCAGGCGAGACCTTTAGCCGCAATTTCCTCTCACACATTGACCCCGCAACGCCGACAATAAATGATCAGTTGGTTAACCAGATCACCGCTAATGATGCGGCCACGACGCCGCTTTTGAATTACGCATGTCATCCCTCTCCGGTTCAGAATCGCTGCCGATCGTTTGGGTTTCCAAACATCACAAGCTGCCCGAAACGTGCATCACTTGCGGGATGTTCACCGATCACGGTGTGACAGTTAAATATTCGCACAACGAACAACGCACCGTCTCCACCGGAGAAGCCACCTCGAAGATCGCTTTTGGCTGTCTGCTGCACCTGCTGGGTCCGATCGGCTGGATCGTCGCCTGGCCGGAGACGAGGGCAATAGCGGTGGCCAGAAGACGGTTTCGGTCAGCGGCAAGATCAAGATCCCGCAATGCCGTCTGTGCGCAGGTCAGCACAAGGTGGCTGCCGTGGATGGCAACATGGCCACCGGTTCGTTCGCCTTTGCCGCGCATCCGCGTTTTGCAGAACGGCTGCACGCCGTCAATGTCGACGAAGTTTCCTGATACACCGGTTCAGGGAGCCATGCCCCAGCTCGCTCAGGCATGCAGGGCCAGCCTCCCGCGACGCATTGGAAAGGCAATCGGTCAACTGTCCGACCGGCGAGACCGTCCACATCGACCCGCCAAAACCAGCGGCCGGAGAAGTATTTTGCCGCCCGAAACACCCATCGCGTCGCAAAATCAGCGTAGGCAACAATCGTTTTCACCGCATAATACCAATATCCACGGCCTGCATGCGAAGACCGATTGTCGTCCCCGCCCTGCCACCATACCAGGTTAATCATGAGAGCCTTCAAGTCGTTTAGCGGAATCCTGCTGCTGCTGGTCGCAGCCGCGCTGGGTATTGCGCTAATCTGGCTGCCGGGCATGATCCTCGATCAGTACGAAACGGCCAGTTCGCTGGGAGGCATCTGGGGTACGGTGTACCTGGTGTTGGTGGGAACCGGGTTTGTGCTGGTGATTGGCAGCATCGGCTGGACGCTGTGGCGATTGTGGGGTCGCAGTGTGACCAAGAAACTGCGCCGCGAACGGCAAAACAAAAACCCCAGCCAGTTGAGCGTCGAACAGATGACCCGCGAGGTCGACGACAACCTTCAGTCGATCGAGGATTTGGGCGACGGGGCAGGGGACTCGCCGCAGATCCAGCAGGAATTGAGGCCGCTGGTAGGGCAGGTCGAACACAAACGCGAACAGCAGACGCTCGAAATCGTGGCTTTCGGCACGATCTCCAGCGGCAAGTCTTCGGTGTTGAATCTGCTGGCGGGTCGCGATGTCTTTGCGACTCACGTTCGCGGCGGCACGACG
>CAMYKF010000247.1 GCA_947258905.1 uncultured Pirellulaceae bacterium
ATTGGCAGTTCACGGGGGGCAAGGCCGAGTTGGCATGCCTTTAATCGAATATGGTCTGCGATGTCATGAACCAATCAGCCAACGGCACGCCTCATCCTCCGGTATTGGATGGTCTGGTGAAACCCACGACATCAGCGCCGATTTGGAAACGTTTCTTCCCATTTGCGCCGCTCATTCTGGCAGCAACCGGCGCCGCAATCGCGTTGGTGCAAAAACTGTGCGGCCTGCATGCCCTTAATTCGTTGCGACGAAGTACCCGTATCGAACCCAACCCGTTTTTTGATGAGCTGTCTTTTTCGCGGGCGGCCAGCACGTGAGTTGGACGTCAATGTTACAAGGGATGACGAAAGGCATCGATGTGCCGGCGCCGGCCCGCGCAACGTTCGAGTTGGTTGGCGGGACCCTTCGCGATCTCACACCCATCGTCGCAGTCATCGCTTTCTTTCAGTTTGTTGTGCTGCGCCAACCAATTCAGAACTTTGCAGACATTGCGGTCGGTTTTCTGTTTGTCATAGCAGGGCTTGCCATCTTTATCAGAGGCCTTGAAATGGCCCTGTTCCCGCTTGGTGAGACGCTGGCCAACGCATTTGCCAGGAAAGGTTCGTTATTCTGGTTGTTGAGCTTCGCATTCGGACTGGGGTTCGGCACTACCGTGGCCGAGCCGGCATTGATTGCAGTGAGCGAGGAGGCAGCACGGGTCATGGCCTCGGCAGGCTTCATCGCTACCGGAGAGACATATCACGCCCAGGCCTTACGTTTGACTGTTGCCATCTCAGTCGGCACTTCCCTGGTTATCGGTGTCCTGCGCACCCTCAAAGGCTGGCCTATCCAGCACCTGATTATCACAGGATATCTCTTGGTCGGGCTCCTGACCATGATTGCACCGGAAGAAATCGTCGGCATTGCTTACGACAGCGGCGGTGTCACCACTTCCACTATTACGGTACCGCTGGTGACGGCTCTCGGTGTTGGACTTGCGAGCACCATCAAGGGTCGTAACCCAATGATCGACGGCTTTGGATTGATAGCTTTTGCCAGCGTAATGCCAATTATTTTTGTTCTTATCTTCGGTGTGGTGATCAGCGCATGATAACAGGGTTTTTTCGAGATTTAGCTGAAACGATCCTGTTCACGCTCGGCGATGTCGTGCCAATTGCGCTGATCCTTTTGGGTTTTCAGATAGGAGTGTTGCGCCAGCGAATTCCAAACCTGCGCCGGGTGCTCATCGGCTGCGCCTACGTCGTGCTTGGCCTGGGCTTTTTCCTGTTTGGACTTGAGCGGGCACTGTTTCCGCTTGGCAAGGAAATGGCGCGGCAACTGACAGATGCTTCTTTTATTGCAGGACAAGCCGGTGGCGGTGAATTGAGTTGGCATGACTATTACTGGGTTTATCTCTTTTCTTTTTCAATAGGGTTTTCGACGACAATTGCCGAACCCTCGCTGATCGCTGTTGCGCTCAAGGCGAGCGATGTCTCGGGCGGGGCAGTCGGAGCCCGCGGTTTACGTCTGTCGGTTGCCTTCGGAGTGGCGCTCAGCCTCGCAGTTGGCACACTGCGCATCGTAACGGGGACACCGCTCTATCTTTTCATGGTCATAGGCTATGCAATAGTAGTCATTCAAACACTGTTTGCATCACCCAAAATCATACCGCTTGCCTATGATTCCGGCGGCGTCACGACATCTACGGTGACAGTGCCTCTGGTTACTGCTCTCGGGCTCGGTTTGGCGTCAAACGTGCCGGGCCGCAGTGCGTTGCTTGACGGCTTTGGTCTGATTGCCCTTGCAAGCCTGTTTCCCATGATCACCGTCATGGCCTATGCGCAAATCAGCGACTGGTTGGCCGTCCGGGCCAACAACCCCAAACCCAAGTCAAAAAGTCTGCATGGAGGACCCGATCAATGAAATTCAAACTAATCGTCGTCATGGCCGAGGACACCTTGACCGACCAAGCAATCGAAACTGCCCGCGCCCATGGGGCAACCGGGTGCACTGTTATCACAAGCGCCCGCGGTGAGGGCCTAAATCCGACCCATACCTTTCTGGGGCTGACGGTTGCCGATCAGCGCGACATGATACTTTTCCTGGTTGAGGAGCATCTTAGTCGCAAAATTCTCGAGGCGGTCAGCTCGACGTGCGATTTTGACGTCAATCCGGGGACAGGTGTCGCCTTTCAAATTGACATCGAAGACGCGATCGGCTTGCGGGGCCAAATCGAAAACATCCAGCAGGAAATCAGCAAGGAGGATTTGTAATGGAAACTCCATTCGTCAGGGTTGCGGACATGATGCAAACCTCGTTGCACTTTGTCAGTGGCGTGGCCAGCGTACAAGATGCGATTGAAGCGATGAAACAGCACAAGGTCAGTTCGCTGGTGATCGAGCACCGTCATGATGGTGATGAATATGGCTTGCTGACGGTTTACGACATCGCGGCCAAAGTCGTCGCCATAAACCGATCAACCGAGCGAACCAGCGTCTACGAAATAATGACAAAGCCGGCGCTGACACTCAGCAGCAACATGAATGTGAAATACGCCATACGACTGCTGGCTCGACTGGAGTTGACCAGAACGCTGGTCGTTGGTGATGATGGAGTGCTGGGACTGGTTACCCTGCGTGACCTGGTGCTGAGTTATTCAGGTGGGGACTGATCAATCCTCGCAATAGGGACTTGCACCAAAGGAACCAGAGCGAGATGAGGTTAGATTGGATCCTTTGGATTCAATCACTTTCGGGGCGATCGGGCGCCGCACCCCGACCAGCAGCATATGCTGAATCCCCGATTCAGGCACCAGCGCCCTCTGCCTTGGCAGGCCCGCTGCGTGGACCGAAATTACCCCTTCGTCATTGCTTGATCTACATCAAAGAAACAAATGCGCCGGCAGCATACCGTTTCAGCATCGCAAGATCCTCAAAGAAAGGATCGGTTCGACACCACTCAAATGTTGGGGAGATTTCCGCACATAAGGTTTGACGCCGTACCGGCTCCGGACGTGGCAGGAGCCGGACGGCTGTTCCACGGAATAACAATTCTTGTGGTTTCCGACATGTGCGGTTGAATTCGGGAAAGATAGCAATATGCCGCAGATAGTCGAAATAACTGGAATTGGCCCGGCCTTGGCGGCGGCTTGCGCTGAGGCTGGATTTTCACGTGTCGATGAAATCGCCGGCGCTGCGCCGGCCGAACTGGCGACCGTGCCCGGAATTGGCGAAATGCGTGCCGTAATTCTGATCAACGCAGCCCAGTCATTATTGAATGGTGCAGGAGAACCAAAGGCGGAAGACACAAAACGCATGAAGGCCGAAAAGAGCAAAAAGAGCAAAAAGAGCAAAAAGAGCAAAAAGAGCAAAAAGAAAGCCAAAGCCGAAAAGCCCAAAAAAGGTAAGAAAAAACGAAAAAAGAATAAGCAGAAAAATAAAAAGAAAAACGGCAAAGGCAAAAACAACTCAAAGAAGACCAACTCGAAATCCGGAAAGACAAAGTAGTTCTCACTCATCTTGATGTCAGGCGATGAATGCTCTTTGGCATTTTTGCCGACTACCAGAAGCACGGCTGAAAACGGGAGATATAGCCAATGGCAGGAAGCAATCCGTTTGCAAGTTTGTTCGGACGCTCGCCGTTCAAGCCTATGCAAGAACACATGAAAACAGTGAAGAAATGCGTTGCGCAGGTAACCCATATTTTCGAAGCACTGTGCGAGGGCGATCAGGAAAAGGTTGAAGCCGTAAAGGAGCGGATATTCGAGCTCGAAAACGAGGCGGATGCTATAAAGAACGAACTGCGCGCTCACCTCCCCAAGTCTCTGTTCATGCCTGTCGACCGGCGCGACCTGCTGGAGGTCCTCGATCTTCAGGACTCGATCGCCGATACCGCGCAAGACATTGCCGGTCTGCTGGTCGAGCGCAAGATGGAGGTCGTCGAGGGCATGCAGGAGCCATTGCTCAACCTGGTACGGCGATGTGTCGATGCCTGTAATCACGCGGCAAAAATTATCGATCGCCTCGATGAACTGGTGGAAACCGGTTTCCGCGGGCGCGAGTCCGATGCCGTGCTCGAGATGGTCGAGCAATTGAACAGGATTGAATCCGACACCGACCAGATGGGGCTGGAACTGGCACGCAGTCTGTTTGCTCGCGAAGACGAGATGAAGCCTGTGTCTGTCATGTTCTGGTACGACCTGATCATCATGATCGGCGACTTGGCCGACTATGCTGAAAAGGTTGGTAATCGCCTGCGGCTGTTGCTGGCGCGTTGAGATTTGGAGGACTAAAAGATGGAAATAATCCAGACGCATGGCACGCTGTTTCTCGTCCTTGCAGTGGTTTTCGGCCTCTATATGACATGGGGGATTGGCGCAAACGATGTGGCAAATGTCATGGGCACGTCGGTTGGCTCCGGCGCAATTACGGTCAAAACGGCAATCATCATTGCCGCTGTCTTCGAGTTCGGAGGCGCAGCACTTGCCGGCGGACATGTCACCAGGACCATCCGCAAGGG
>CAMYKF010000248.1 GCA_947258905.1 uncultured Pirellulaceae bacterium
CGGCGAAAAACCGAACCACTTCGTGTGGATTGTGCTCGACAAGTCTGCTGACGATGCGAAAACCTGGGACAGGGCCTGGGTCGACATCAATGCCAATGGTGACCTGACGGATGTCGATGAGGCGTTTGGATTTGATTCTTCGGAAGGTCAGACCATCGAGTTGCCGGATCTGCATTTTGGCGACGAGCATCCGGCGTTTACAGCGTTCACTGTCCGATTGATCGATGCGCGGAAGGGAATCGGCATGATCAAGGCTGTGTTTGATGAGGAATTGAAACTGGGTGGCGGTTATCCCGTCAACTCGGACAAGTACATGCAGTTCTCGGAGTCGCCAGACGAGGCACCCGTGGTTTGGTTTAAGCCCGACACACCGTTTGAATTTCAACGCTGGATTGAGCGGCCTTTGACGATCGGCGGCGAAACCGACTTCAAGGTGTTCCTCGGCTGGAAAGGGCAGGGACCTGCGTCGTTTTGCACGACGCTCGGCCACATTTTGCCTGAGCAAGAAATCGTGCTGGCGACTCTAAAATACACCGATACCGGAGGGGCGACTCAGTTTGTTGAGGCCGAGTTTCCCGACCGCTGCTGAGGGATGTTGTATCACGGCCCGGTTCGGGTCCCCGCAGATGCAGCTCCTGGCACCGCCACCTTGATCGTCCGCTTGCAAGGCGATTCGAAATACGAAAGCCTGCCGACCGAAATTGAGGTTGAACTGGCAGCGCCGGAAAAAGACGAAGAAGCATCAGAAGACGACGATTAACGCCTCACATGCGTTTGATCGCCAGTCGGGGGCTGAAGGTTGCAAGTCCATTCAGACCTGACCCTGGACTTGCTGACCTGTGACGCTTACCGCTGGTTGTTGCGAATCTCGGCATGCACGCCGGAGAGCATTCGAATCCACGGAGAAACGGCAGTCGATGACAAGCGGGTCGTCGCGACCTTGGCCGAAGCCCGGTCTTCGAAGACGCCGTGCACGACGATGTACAGCATGCGTGTCTTGCCGGGTTTGCAGAAGATGGCAAACTCTCCCGGGTTGTCCTGATTGGCAACGTGCTCTTCGGCCCGTTCCTGACTGATCGCACTCAACACCTGAATCGTGTAATGATTAGCGGGTTGTTGCAGCAACCACGCGGCATCCCTGGCCAACGATCCCACAGCGCCACTACCGGACGGCGTATCCAGAAACGACTGGACCATGGGACGTTGTTTTGGCGCGGGCGATGGTACCTTGGGAGCTGGTTGCCGGGGAAACGGTTGCTGGACAATTGGTTGCTGAACCACGTGAGGATTGCTGGTTTCCGTCACCGGCACGGAATTCAACAGGCGGGCACAGTCGGGCAACGAAGCCGGCTTGCCGTACAGGAATCCCTGCCCCAGCTGGAATCCGAGCTGACGTAATGTTTCGTGTTCATCCTGCCCCTCAACGCATTCCGCCAGCGGCGTGATGCCCAGTTCGACCACCATTTTCACCAGCGACGCCACAAAGTGCTGACGCTTGGAGGGTGCCTTGTCGATGCCATGGACAAGCTTGATGTCGAATTTCAGTACATCGGGCGTGACTTCGCTTAATTCGAACAGCCGCGATTGACCGGCCCCAAAATCATCGAAGGCCAGGTAGATGTCGAGTTCGTGCAGGGCGGTTCGCACGGCGACGATTTTGGAAGTGTCGTTCAGTACCGACTCGTGGACTTCCAGCGTGATCGGGCGGTTGGGGCAGGCTTCGCGGATCTCCTGCAGCGACTCGATTAGTCCATCGCATTGCAGTTCGGCCGGATGTGTATTCACAAACAGCGACAGGTGTTGAGGCAGGCTGGTCTGTGCCAGTTCGATTCCCTGGCGTCGCAGCACGCGGCTCAATTCGGCTTCCATCTCCATCCGCGAGGCCGCTTCGAACATTTGTTTGGGCGTACGCAATCCGAATAAACGGCTGCGTCCCAGAACTTCAAAGCCTTCCACAATTCGCTCGTCCTGATTGATTCGCACGATAGGCTGGAAAAAGGGCACAACGCCACCGGAGAACAGGCGTTCGAATTGCAGCTTTTGCAGCGTTTCGACCGCTTCCTCGTGAGCGTCGCCGGGAGTCCGGATATCACCGATGTCGACAGAATGGCCGGCGTTGTTGACCTGAAAAACAACGGCTGCGAACTGAACCGTGTCGCCGTCTTTTAATCTTGCTTTGGTCTTGATTCTTTCGCCGTTGACAAACGTTCCGTTGGTACTGCCCAGATCGTGCAGCCACAACTCGCCGTCCTCTTCCAGAATTTTGGCGTGAATGCCCGAAACACTGCGGCTGGGAAGTGTCAGATCAGCTTCCGAACTGCGACCAATTCGAAACGGCGTCGCGATGGCGACATTTCGTGCGCCTCCGGGGTCGTCGGATTGGCCGACGAAAAACCAGGCGGCTGGGCTGAGTTTTAGAGGGGTTGCTTTTTCCATGACTCGAACAGGCGTTTGGGTCGCAGGTCTGATCAACCTGGTGACTTTGTCGTGCACTTTGAGGCGTCTTTTCCTGGAGACTCCTCAGAAAAAGATAGCATTCCTTTTTTGACTAAACGGAAAATCACCAACAATTTCCCAGGCGTCGACTTGTAACGGTTATGAGGAGCCCGAGCCCGCACGTTCCCGACTTACGAGACAACCGTTTCGCGAGCGGCCTGCACCAGCTCGTCAATCAATTCCAGCAGGTGTTCGTCGTTGAACGGTTTTACGACATAGTCGGTCGCCCCGGCTTCCACCGCCATGTGCCGGTGCTTTTCGCTGGCCCGGCTGGTCACCATGACGATCGGCGTCACGGCGAATTCCGGTTGTTTGCGAATCCGCCTGATCAATTCGATTCCGTTCATGCGTGGCATTTCCATGTCGCACAGGAATACATCGGGAGCACTTTCCAGTTCCTCCAGTTTTTCCAGCGCGTCCACCCCGTCCTTGGCAGCCACGACATCCCAACCGGCTCGCTGCAACAGTTTGGTCGTTACACGACGCACACTGATCGAATCGTCGATCACCATGGCAGTAGAAACACGTATCGTCGCGGCTGGCAAATCGTCGACGCTGGCAGGGGCTGGAAGCGGGGCGCCTTTGCCGACCAGATCGACCGGATCGAGAATGGGCACAATGCAACCATCGCCGCGAACCGTCGCGCCGATATAGCCCGGAACATTTCGCAAGTGATCGCCAAGTGTCTTGACCACGATGTCGTGGCCGCCTTCGATCGTATCGACCGTCAGGGCCACTTCGTCGTCGCCGACCGACACCACCAGCAGGGGGTGCGGATCGGCAAATCGTGACTCGTAAGACGCCGGTGCGATTTGCAGGTGGCTGGCCAGATCGTCGATGGGCAGCGTGCGTCCGATCACATCAACGACAGGGCGGTCTTCCTCACGGCGAACGGTCTGTGGGTCGAGTTTTTGAATTTGTTTCACGGCTTGCATCGGAATGGCGAAGGAAGTGCCGGCTGATTCGACAATCAGGGCTCGCGACACACCCACCGAAGTCGGCAGCTGAATCGTGAATGTCGTGCCAATACCTACTTCGCTGTCCACGCGAATCGAACCGTTCAGTCTGGCAACGGCATCGCGAACGACATCCATGCCCACGCCGCGTCCGGAGACATCTGTCAGTTTGGCCGCGGTGCTGACTCCGGGCAGAAAAACCAGACTCAACAGCTCGTCGCGAGCCAGTTCGTCATCCTTTTCAATCAACCCGTTTTTGATGGCCTTTTCCCGGACCTTGTCCAGATTGATACCGCGACCATCATCGCTGACACGCAGCGTGACCTGGGTTCCCTGATTGATGGCTTCCAGCAGGATGACAGCCTGTTCCGGCTTGCCGGCTTTTTTTCGTTCTTTGGGCGTTTCGATCCCGTGGTCGATGGCGTTGCGAATTACGTGCAACAGCGGATCGGCGATTTCGTCCAGCACCGTTTTGTCCAGTTCCGTGCGTTCGCCGATGACCTGTAATTCCACGGGTCGTTTCAGTTTGGCAGAGACGGAGCGCACGGTACGTTCCAGCTTGCCCACGATGCCGTTGACCGGAACCATGCGAATGTGCATCAGGCTGTTTTGGGCTTCGCGGTTCAATTGTTCCTGGCGGCGGAACAGATTGTCGAAATCGCCGCCAACTCAGCATCGGGCCGAATCGTCTCCGTGCTGGAAGGCGGCTACGAACTCAACAGCCTGGCACGATGTGTCGAGACACACGTGCGCGTACTAATCGGCTTGCATTAGCGATTGTCCGTATTTCGTCTGCCTAGATGGTGTCCCAGGGGTAACTTCGGACGCCGCAAATATAGTCTGCCAGCGACTTGGTGTGCTCGTCCTCATTGCGCAGCATCGCCCTGAGACACCGATTCATGCGCCGCTTCGCCTGCTGGCTAAACAGATGCGCAGTGGATAACGCCTGACGGTATTGTTCACTGTTGTCGTCGACCATGGAGCCGACCCGGGCAAGGACACACAGTCCGACGAATAGATCTATCGCCACATC
>CAMYKF010000249.1 GCA_947258905.1 uncultured Pirellulaceae bacterium
AAACCGAGGTCCTGAACAACAGCGAAGTTGCCCAATGCGCTACCTGGAGTTTGCGATTTCGCCGAGAACGGAGTGACCCCGACCAACGGCAGGGGCGTATTCTGTGTCAGGTTAATCGTTGGCTCAACCCAGGCGCCACTGAATGTGAACTGGGTTCCTTTGTACTGGGTTAACGTGGCGGGGTTCCCGTAAAATATCGACATGAAATCCTGCGGCTGAGTCAGGCTGGCTCCCGCCATTCCTCCCGATGCCGGCATCAAGCTGTTCTGCAATTCGAGGCCATAGGTTTGGCCGACCGCATTTTTGTTTGCTACCAACAGCAGTGCGCAAAAACACAATCCGGCTGCGACAAACTTGAAGTTAGAGAACCGTTTCTTGACCATGACCAGATTTGCTCGACTTCCATTTGACAAAAGGGCGCAATCTTCAACGCCTATGTTTGTCATTCGGATCGTTCCGCCGAATCCAGTCAGGAAAAGTCTGCTGGTATTACGAGAAATTCAGGCGGCATCGCGAAGCTTTGACGGTCAATAAAAAATGCACGGTTGTAACGCTAGCGACCGCGTCAAAACAGGAGCGCGTCATGTGCATGCTGTTCACCGTTCGAGCACGCAGCGCAAGCAAATGGGTCCCTGTTACCGACTCGCAGGCGCTTCGTGCTTATCGATCAACGAACACAAACCTTGGACATGCTCTGGTACTACAGCGCTGGGTAGCCGGATTCGCAAGAATTCGGGCCGGGCTGCCACCGCAAACACCCGAAGATTGCAACTTCGGCTACAGGTCAAATGCAACTCTGCGCTGTAGTTCCAGGGTCTGCTCGTTGACAAGACTTGAGCCTGTCTCGTCGGACCGGCTTTTTTTTGCGCACCGCAAGACATAAACAGATGCGGTGATCGAACCGTTGAAACGCTACAACTTCGGGGGCGGCCGGCGTGGTGGAGGCGCGGGAGCCTGCTGCTGCGGTCGTTGCCGCGCCTGACGGTTGTTATTGTTGTTGTTGCGTGGCCGTTGCGGCTGGGGCTCCGGGGGACGTGTGTAGGATTCGGTCCACCGCCAGCCAATCGGTGTCTGCAATTCCTGCTCGGCCAGCACAGCCCACGGTGTGTCGGGATGGTTGGCAATCACTCGTTCCAGATACATGCGGGCACGTTCCGCCAGTTTCTCCGCCTGGGAACCGGTAGAGATTTCATTGGCCGGCTTCAGAACCCAGGTATTGTTGCGCGGGTTTTCGAATTTGAGACTCGTCTTGGCCATGGCCAGCATCGCATTGTACGACTCGGCCCGGATTTTGACCGCCAGCACCCGTCCCATGGCAAGGTCATAGCCGGCTTGCCAGCGCAACGAGATCTCGTCATCCCGATCCCGCTCACCCTTTCTCAATTCCTCGTACAAGTCATTAATTTGCGGCTCGAGCACCGCAGCCGCCCGCTGGGCAACGCTGACTTCGTTGGTGAACCTGGCTTCATCCAGTTTTTCAAACCGCAACCGGGGGGGCCGCATGGGTTTGACTCGCGACAGACGAGCGGCATTGACGAGTGCAAACCTTGCTTCGTTCTGCTCCAGTCGCCGCAAATATTCGGACTGTGTGACATAATCGGGGCGGTAACGCCGCATCACGTCCGGATCAAAAAACCGCGACAAATGAGCCGAATAGGTCGAAGTCTGCCAGCGCGGCACCTGGCCGCCCTGACTGACCCGGTTGGGATGCACCGTAAAGTACATGCCACCTGACTGATAACAGAGCCGCGTCAGTCCGAATGGGCCAAAGCCGGAATCGAACAGTTCCTCTTCCTGTTCATTGCTCGTGAAATGCAACTTGATGCGTTCCGGATATACGGTCTCGGGCCCTTGCCGCACCGGAGCCCACTGGACGGACTGGTCATACTGCGGATCAGGGTCAACCCATTTCACGTAAGTGTTTTCGCGACCAAATGGAGCCGGAACCCCGATGGTGTAAACGCGAATCAGATTGCTGCGACAAATGTCAATAGCGGCGTCGAGGTTCTGAATATCGTCACCGCATTCGTCGGACACGATGACGATCATAACGTTGCGTTCCTTTTCGCCGGTACGCCGATCGACCTTGCATAGATGCCGGTATTCGCGACCCACAGCGGCTACGGCACCAAACACGTTTTCCACGCCGCTTTCGTCGACTTTGATATCGCGAATCGCCTGCTTGATGGCATCCATTTCGTCGGTCGGTTTACGCATCATCGGGCCATACTGCGAGCCAAACGCGACCACCTGGGTGAGCAGAGCAACGTCGTCATGATCCTCAAAGGCTTCGTTGCCGGAGGCCTGCAGCGTGTTGAGTTCATCGTAGACGTTGTCGAAGCGACGCAGAATCTCGTCTCGCTGTTTCAGCAAACTGGCGGACTGGTCGAACATCCAGACCACCAGCGTCTTGCGTTCTTCCAGCGACAACAAAATCTCGTGAGTAATTCGATCTACCGCGCCCTGGGTTCCCGTCGTAGCCTGTCCAGCGACTCCGTTGACAGCGATTGAGGTAACATCGACTTCCGAGTTGATCTCGGGCATGTACTCGTTGATTACAAAGTCGCCGAGTTCGCGTATTTCCTGTTCGACCGTGGCTTCCATTTCCGTGATGTCTTCGGCCGCCGGTGCCATGTCCATCATGGCTTCGAAATTGTCGCTATCGTTGGATCCGACCGCATCGTCATCTTCGTATTCGATATCGACCAGCGCGGGCATTTCCTCGATTTCGGGAACCGTCGGGTTCAGGGTAACGGCAATGCGTTCGCGTTTCTGATACTCGACCAGCAGGGTGGCCAGCGCCAGCAACAGGGCGACATGAAACACGAGACTGAGCAGCCAATAAGGAGTCTCCCCGTCCAGCGGAGTATCATCCCTGCCCGATTGCACTTTCCACCAGTTCTTTAGTTGTCGCACGAATCTCACAGACAGAATCCCTGCTCGTTTTGTCAGATGGCCAGGCGAGAGGTGTATTTGCTCTGGCTTAATAACGCCTTACCGGGTGGAAGCGGTATCGATATTGTCGGTTAAACCCCTGTTTTTCGCAAGGTTTTTGCCGAAAACGCGACGAATCCGGAACACGGACCGGGCATCTTCGCCGCACGGGCAACTTTAATTGACTGGGAAGTCCCTTATTTCTACTATGCCAAAGGTGGCAACTCTGAAAAGAAAGCGGAAAAGGTTATGACAACGATTTTCTCCTTCCCTGTCCCGATCATGCGGACACTTGGTCTGGTATTGGCAATGGGCTTGATTGGTCAATTCGCGGTGGCACAGGATGAAGAGGGCGAAATCCCCGCGCCTGAAATCGTTGAATTGGTCACCAGCGATGGTGTGCAGCTAAACGCGCATTACTATCCCGGCACCAAGGAAAAGGAAACGGTGCCCGTGATTCTGCTGCATGCATGGGACGACTCCAGCGACGATATGCTGGATACGGCGGCCAATTTGCAGAGGGCCTTTGGCTATGCGGTAATTGTTCCCGACTTGCGCGGTCACGGAGCCAGCATGCGAATGCGCAACGGAACCGAGGACCTGGATCGCGATCGCTGGCGAGGTACTGAAGTCGGCGCGGTAATCGAGGATATTGAGGCCTGCAAGAACTTTTTGATTCAACAAAACAACGATGGCGAGCTGAATATCGACATGCTGACCATCGTCGCCGACAGTGAATCAGCGATTCTCGCCGCCATCTGGACCGTGCGGGACTGGAGCTACGCACCGCTCGGATCGCTCAAGCAGGGACAGGACGTCAAGGCCATGATCATGCTGAACCCCGAGCGAAACTTCCGAGGGCTGAACGGGAACGATGCATTTCGCAACCCGATGTTCACCGGACGTAGCGGCGCGGCATTTCCGATCATCGTGGCCGCCGATCGTTCGCATTCCCGTGAAGGTAAAAACATCTACGACAACATGATGCGGGGACGCCGGGCGATGGAGGGAAACAAACGACTCGATTACCACCGCTTTGAAATGGAAGAGCAGGAACGCGTCGTCAAAAGCCGACGCCAGGACGACCGTTTTCTCGACGATATCATCGGCGATTTTGTCGAGGAACACGTGTTCAACCGGCGGCATGATTTCCGCTGGCAGGATCGGCGGCCAAAGTAGGATGCTGTGGAGCGCCATCGATCTTCGCTTCTCGCTGCTGGTTGCAGAACCTGGTACTGCAACGCGAAGTTAACTGTGACTGGTTGCCGAAGTCGCGAGACTTCGGGTGTTTGCGTGTGGCGACCTGGCCCGAATTCTTGCGAATCCGGTTACCTTCGCTGAATTACCAGAAGCCCTTTCCAAACCCTGTTTGCAGTACCGGCTTTAGCCGGCTTTCGCCGGAATCGTGACAAATTCCGCCTCAAGGCGTGACTACGAACTGTCAAAAACCCGGTTTTGAATTGCCCTCTAGTTGGGAATCTTCAATTCCACGCCTGTGGGCAGTGTGCCCGGGTGGGCCAGCACGTCCTTGTTGAT
>CAMYKF010000250.1 GCA_947258905.1 uncultured Pirellulaceae bacterium
TGCTCGACCATGTCGAGACTGACGGCGGCCCAGATGTCGACAATGGCTCCGCGCTCGATAAGCGGCTCGGCGACTTGCGGGCTAATGCCTTCAAGGATTCCGAAACCGCCAGCACTCCAACCGGTCTTTTGATTGAGATCGGCACCGTGCTCCAGCAGCAAGTCGATCAGCGGCAGATTGTTGCGGCAATGGAAAACAGCGGAACTGTCAAACGAGAATGCCTGCTCGTTGACCCGGTCCGCCAATTCCGGGTGTGACTCGAACAACGACTTGACTCGCGTAACATCGCCATCGAGTACCGCCGTTATCCATTGCTCGAACGAGGACTTCTCATCCATACTTCAACCTTAACTTCAACTACAACCTTAACTCACCCAAAACCGGCGCGAATAGGCCATCACCATCGGTTCTACCGATGTGCGGGAATTGGCAGTCAACGGGACGAAGACAAGGACGAGGCAAGGAATCAAAACCCGAAGCGGCGATTTGCATACGGATTCGTTTGGGCGCCTGTGGGCTCGGATAACGGGCGATCGAAATCCAGGGGGCGGGCGCCCTCGATTTGCGGACCCAGATTGTCTCCGCCGGGAAACGGATCGTGAATGACGGCCCGGTTGCGCTGATCATAAACGGTGCCCGGCGGGCCCAGATCGGGACGGATGTTGCAACCGCCGCTGATCAGAGCTGCTACTACGCATCCAAACAATATTCGCCGCAATAACGTCATGATTTGGCCGTCTGCACAAAATCGAAGGGGGTGGAAGACTAGCTACGCATCGCGGCGGCAACAAGTTCATTCACCCTCGGGGAAACCCGCTAGCGGGCATACTCCCGCCTTTGCCAAAGGGGGGCTGGGGGGGCGTTGGCGGCATCAACTCGTGCAAAGGGGGGCTTGGGGATCATCAACCAGCCGGCACGCCGATTTCCAGCAGTTCACACTGATCTTCGGTATGCAACTGTACGGCTTCCATGCACGCTGGCACCAGCATGGATTGGCCGCGTCTCAACGGCCGGCCGCAGGGATCGCCATCAATTCTTGTTTGCCCTTCGACACAGGCGAGAATGCGAAACGAACCGCCAGTCGTCAACTCGCGTGATCCGGTCGACAGTTTCCAGCGTCGCATCACAAACTTGTCACAGCGCACCAGTTCGCTGACATCCGGCTCAGCCGAGCGGACTGCTGCCTGGACGGACACGGGACCGCGCCCGTAATCGGTGACGTCCAGCGCCTGTTCAATGTGGAGAGGTCGGGAGTTTCCCTGGTCATCGACACGATTCCAGTCGAACAGCCGGTACGTCGTATCGCTGGATTGCTGGATCTCGGCGATCAGCAATCCCGCACCGATCGCGTGCACGGTGCCAGCGGGGATGAAGATACAATCGCCTCGTCGCGGCTGGATCTGGTGCAGAACCTGATCGGTGGTTTTCGATTCCACCGCTTGCGCCAAGGCTTCACGATCAACGCCTTCGATAAGTCCTGCGTAGATAATGCTGCCGGGTGCGGCGTCCAGCACATACCAGGCTTCCGTCTTGCCCAGATCGGGGACTTCCTTTTGCAGACCCGCCGCATCATCCGGATGAACCTGGACCGACAGGGTCTTGTTGGCATCCAGGAATTTCAGCAACAGCGGAAATCGTCCACGCAGGTTTTCCGGCCAATTCTCCTGGTTGATCTGCTGCCACACGGCCGCGCCGAGCAATTCGTTGCCCTGATCGGCAATCAATTCATGCAGCGACCGACCGGCCAGTTCCCCGTCGCTGACGATGCTGTTGTCATCTGCCCGATCAACGATTTCCCAGCTTTCGGCACAATCCGTGTCGCCGGTCTGTTTGCCCAGTTCGCTGGCCAGACGGCGACCGCCCCACAGATAGTGACGAAAGATCGGTTGAAATCGCAGGGGATACATGCGCGAAGTCTAACACGCGTGGTCGGGGTCACCAAGCCGCCGCCTGACCCCGGTGTGTGACTTTTCCGATAGTCAACTCAATCCTCCAGTGGTATCGTGAAATGGCTGCCCGTCTTTCAGGATTTGGCGACTCAAGTAGCGAATCTCGTGAGAGACTCGAAACCCGGACCGGACCGACGTAGCGAAACTCGTGAGAGATTTGAAAACGGGACGATCCTTCGACCGGGACGATCCAGGGTTTCACGACTTTGGCTACTGCCAACAACCGATTACCGAACCACTCCAGAATTTCCCGTATGACACGACGTCCCGCCGACGATTTGTTCGAAGAAACCAGAATGTCATTCGGCGAGCACCTCGAGGAACTGCGGGGTGCGCTGGTGCGCAGTCTGATCGGGATCGCGATTGGCACGCTGATCGGGTTTATTGTGGCCGAACGCGTGGTCAATTTTCTGCAAACACCATTACAGGCCGCGATCAAGCGATACCACGACGAAGCGGCCTTGAACGATTACACAGACCGTCTGGGTTTCTTTCCGCCGGAAATCGAAACACAGATTACTGAACACGGCCGGGCACCCGAGACCGTGCTGGTTGATCCCGGGCAAATCGTTGAGGCCATCCGGTCGATCAGTCCGGGGTCACTGGAAGAAATCGATCTCACGCCGTACCGGTTCCCGACCAGTGCCATTGACCTGTCGAATGTGGCGCGAGTGGCCCATGCCATGCTGGAACCAACCGGTACCGACGACGAGCAATCCGCCCGGATGCAGGCAATGCATGATTTGTTGGCACCGGCTGACCTGGATTCGCTGCGGCAAATCACCGACCAGGTCGCCGGTCGCAATCCGGCGAGCGACGCGGACCGCCAGGCACTGGTCTCAGTGCTCAACCGCCTGATCGAAAACCCCGCATTGCACCAGTCCGGGGCATTCAAGTCCCTGCTGGAACAACCGGCGTGGTCGTATGAACAGCTGTTGTCGCCGGCGCGTGACAATCCGCTGAAACTGATGAAGGAGCAAGTCGACCAGCAACCCGGGAACTACGAATTGTCGCGTCGGCTAAACCGCTTGCTGGTGTCCAGTACCATGCCGGACTGGATTGCCGCACCGACCATTGATCTGGTGCCGCTGCAAATCTGGCGCGATTTCACGATGGGGACCCAGGCCCTCTCGCCGCACGAAGTGTTCATGGTGTGGATCAAGGCGGCGATTGTGGTGGGCCTGGTGATTTCGGCACCGTGGTGTTTCTACCAGATCTGGCTGTTTGTGGCGGCTGGTCTGTACCCGCACGAACGCAAGTACATCTATTACTATCTGCCCATCAGTATCCTGCTGTTCGGGTTCGGCGTTTGTCTGGCCTTCTTCTTCGTATTCGAGCCGGTGCTGCAGTTCCTGTTTTCGTTCAATGCTCGCATGGGCATTGCTCCGCAATTGCGGATTGGCGAATGGCTGAGTTTCGTGCTGTTTTTGCCTTTGGGATTTGGCATCGCGTTCCAGTTGCCTCTGGTTATGTTGTTCACGCAACGAATCGGACTGGTATCCACGGAGTTGTTTACGGCCAACTGGCGGATTGCCGTCATGATCATCGCTCTTCTTTCCATGCTGCTGACGCCCGCCGATCCGATCAGCATGATCATGCTGGCCGGGCCATTGACGCTGCTTTATTTCTTTGGCATCGGTTTGTGTCACTGGATGCCCAGGCCGCAGAATCCGTATGCAGATGAGACGGAAGCGCGGACTGATTCCTGACGGTCCTGACGGCAACAGAATCGTGCGACCCGGAACGTGTGTTTGTCCCCGGGTTTGGATGGAGCAAATGACGATGGCTATGCCAATCGCGGCCCGCCACAGCGTACCTGCCCAACCCGATTTCAGGGCCCAGGAGTCGGGAAAGACAAAATAAATGTAAAGAGAAGTCACGCTGAATTTCTGTATTCTCTGGCAAGTGCAAAAAAAAATCGCAACGGAGGTTAACGCAGGGCGTTTAATGAAAGAGATTAGCTGCCTTGCAAATTGACCAGACACCAGTGATGTAACGGTCCGGCTCAAGCGAAAGGGGTTTCCGATGTTGAAATGTTTTGGCGGTGCCTGTTTTGCCGGCTTGCTCTTGCTGGTAAGCCTGTCTTCTGGTCAAGAACCCGGTCCGACTGCCGAGCAGGTTATCAATGCCTACATCCAGGCGGTCGGTTCCGAAATGGTTCTGGAAAACCTGAGTTCCATTCATTTGGAGGGGACCTCGACTACGCTGGCAGGAGAGATTGGCTGGTCGGCCCATGAATACCGATGGCAACCCGGTCAATGGATCGCCAGTTTTCCTCAGGCGGATAACGGTTTCACCTGCGGTGCCTATGCGGGGCGTGTCTGGAGACATTACGAATCCAGGGATCCGGAATGGATAGATGGCAGCAATGCGTGGTGGTATCTGACGTACGACTGCAATCCTTTGCGAGCCCAGGACTGGTTAAAGACGATCGATTGGTTCACGGTCGTTGGCGTCGAAGAAATCAAGGGGCAAAGGACTCACCGCCTCGATTTTCAGGCTAAGCAAGGTGCGCTGGT